>JBAUZR010000507.1:0-13681 GCA_049585375.1 Acidobacteriaceae bacterium | reverse complement strand
TTGCACTGCTGTATTCGAGCCAGTCCGCTGTTCCTGCTGTCATTGATCAGCGGATCTTGCCGGATACACCTGCGAACACCCTGACTACGGACGGTTGCCTGAAAGGCTCTACCGGGCGTGCAAAAGGCGCCCTTTTTCTTTACTTAGCGTTCGCCTGGGAAAGCGCTCCGGGGAATTTCAAGGGACCGGGATGGTAACGTTTCCAGGCGGGAAGGAATATAGGGCCAGCGGTTTTCGATTGTCAACTGAAAATTGCACCGGCGTCCGCATTTTGACAATGCGGCACTTCTTGACAGGGTTGAGGGCCGAGGGTAGGCTGGGTCGCTGTGGTGGAAACGATACCATCCAGTGAATACAGGCGAACTGGCTCGCCCTTCATCCGATGTACTGGATCTGGCGGGAGTGCTGACAGTTGTGCTAAGGGCCCATGGGGGCGGCCGCCCAAAGCAAGTCGCCCTTTGCCGGGCTGGTCCAGCTGGCAAGAAGAATGACCGGGCCGGAGGATTCAGATCAGGGGGCGCGCACACCAGGACGCGATTGCCTCGGAATAACCTACAACTCTGATTTCACAGAATGTTCAGGAGCGCTGCCATGTCGCGTATCTTCCCGGTCCTTACCTTCTTAGCGGTTGCCCTGAGCAGCGCCGGAGGGGTCGCCTCCGCACAAACGGCCGATTCTGCTGCGAAGCCGGACCTGAGAAAAGAGCCCACGCTCTATGTAGTGGGATACGCCCACCTCGACACGGAATGGCGATGGGAATATCCGCAGGTGATCGATGAGTACATCCCGAACACCATGCACGATAATTTCAGCCTGTTCGAGAAGTACCCGCACTACATCTTCAACTTCTCGGGCGCGAACCGGTATCGCTTCATGAAGGAGTATTACCCGACGGATTTCGCCCAGGTGCAGAAGTACGTGGCCGAGGGGCGATGGTTTCCGGCCGGATCATCCGTGGAAGAGGGAGACGTGAACGCGCCGAGCGCGGAGTCGATCATTCGCCAGATTCTCTATGGCAATGACTGGTTCCGCAAGAACTTCGATGGGAAGTACAGCGCGGAATATATGCTCCCGGACTGCTTCGGATTTCCGGCTGACCTGCCGACGATTCTCGCGCACTCAGGGGTGAAGGGATTTTCGACGCAGAAGCTGACGTGGGGTTCGTCGGCGCCGGGCGGCGGGCCCGAGTCGATGGAGAAGACACCGGAGGGAACACCATTCAATGTGGGCGTCTGGACCGGTCCGGATGGAGAGAGCGTTGTGGCTGCGCTGAATCCCGGCAGTTATTCGGGCGGAATCTACACGGATCTGAGCCAGCCTCTGCCTTCGATGCCACCGGATCCGATGCTGGAGAAGGCGCAACAGCAGTTGAGCGATTTGCGCAGCCGCATCGATGAAGGCAACAACGCGGGGCAACTAACCGAGGACGAGGAAAAGCAGCTGACGAGCCTGCGCAATGAAATCGCGGGCCTGACAAAAGTCCGCGACGACGAGCAACTGGAGCGTTTCCAGGGAGACTGGGCTGCGCGCGTGCAGAACAACGGCAAGGTGACCGGCATTTTCACCGACTACCACTACTTCGGAACGGGAGATATCGGGGGCTCTCCGGACGAAAATTCGGTGCGGCGGCTGGAAGCGATCGTGACCCATGGGCAGACCAGCATGCCTCCGGCGGGCTACATTCTGACCCGCGGTATGAAGCAGCCGGAATGGCCGCCGACGCAGGTGGGCGATGGTCCGGTGCACGTTATTTCTGCTACTGCAGACCAGATGTTTCGGGATCTGACGCCCTCCGAAATCGCTTCCCTTCCCCAATACACCGGAGAAATGGAGCTGACGAATCACTCTGCGGGATCGCTGACGTCGGAGGCGTATCAAAAGCGGTGGCTTCGCCACGAAGAAGTGCTGGCGGATGCGGCGGAAAAGGCCTCGGTGGCGGCTATGTGGATGGGTGGGCGCACCTATCCTCTGGAGCGCCTGAATCAGGCGTGGACGCTGGTCATGGGCGGACAGTTTCACGATCTCGCCGCCGGAACCGCGACGCCGCGCGCGTATGAATTCGCGTGGAACGACGACGTGATCGCGATGAACCAGTTCGCCGATGTGCTGAAGGACGCGACCGAAGCTGTCTCTTCCTCGCTGAACACGGAAACAAAGGGCATTCCGGTTGTTGTCTATAACCCGCTCAACATCGAGCGTGAGGACCTGGTCGAGGCAGACGTGAATTTTCCGGGGAACACTCCGGACAAAGTTACGGTGGTGGATCCACAGGGACACACCGTGCCGTCGCAGATATCCAACGGCAAGGTGATCTTCGTGGCCAGGGTACCTTCAGTGGGATATGCGGTGTACGACGTGCAGCCGGGCGGGGGGTCCGGCAAAGACACGGAACTTCACGTGACCGAGCACTCGCTTGAGAATCCCTACTATCGCGTGCAGTTGAACAGCGATGGCGATATCGCGAGCATTTTTGACAAACAGCTGCACAAGGAACTGCTCGCCGCGCCAATGCGGCTGGCCATTTCGTATGACAACCCCATACAGTGGCCGGCCTGGAACATGGACTGGGATCAGGAGCAGGCTCCGCCGCGGGAATATGTCGGCGGTCCGGCGCAGTTCCGCATTGTGGAGGACGGCCCGGCGCAGGTGGCTGTGCAGGTCAGCCGCGATACCGCAGGATCCCACTTTGTGCAGACCATTCTGTTGTCCGCGGGGGATGCGGGAAAGCGCGTGGAAGTGAGCAACGCGATTGACTGGAACACGAAGGAGTCAAACCTGAAGGCAGTCTTCCCGCTCACCGCCTCGAACCGTATGGCCACTTACAACCTGGGCATCGGCACCATTCAGCGGCCTAATGCTCAGCCCAGAAAATTCGAAGTGCTCTCCCACCAGTGGATCGATCTGACCGATGCGAGCCAGGCATTCGGCGCCACGATTCTGACCGACGCCAAGAACGGATCCGATAAACCCAACGACAACACGATCCGGCTCACGCTCATTCGCACCCCGGGCACGCAGGGCGGATATCCGGACCAGGGGACCCAGGATCTGGGTCATCACGAATTCACGTACGGCATCGCCGGCCATGCGGAAGACTGGCGCACCGGCGGCAACGTCTGGGAAGGTCTGCGCCTGAACGATCCCCTGCTCGGGTTCCAGACGACAAGGCATCCAGGAACGCTGGGCCGCGATTTCTCGCTGCTCCGGGTGAGCAGCCCGAACGTCCGTGTGATGGCTCTGAAGAAGGCCGAGAACAGCAACGAGATCGTGGTGCGGCTGGTGGAGCTGGATGGCAAACCGCAAGCCGACGTGAAGATCTCCTTCGCGGGGCCCATCCGCTCCGCCCGTGAGATCAACGGACAGGAGCAACCGGTGGGGCCGGCCACGGTGGCGGACGGGCAACTGGAGACGTCCTTCACTGCTTACCAGCCACGCACGTTTGCGGTGACGCTGGGTGCGCCGGCTGCGCATATCGAGCGGGTGCATGCGGAGCCGGTTCCGCTGCACTACGATCTTGCCGCATCGAGCACAAACGGCAGCTCGACCCAGGGCGGAGTGGATGGCCAGGGCAATGCCCTTCCCGCAGAGATGCTGCCTGAGAAGGTCGCCTTCAACGGTGTGGACTTCACCCTCGGTCCCTCCGGCACGGATCATCCGGACGCGGTGGTGGCCAGAGGGCAGACGATCCAGCTGCCGGCCGGGGACTATAACCGCGTCTATCTGCTGGCCACCGCCGTCGGCGGCGATCAGCCGGCAGAGTTCACCCTAGGCGATCACAAGGTGAAGCTGACCATCGAAGACTGGGGCGGCTTCATCGGACAATGGAACGACCGGCAGTGGACAGCACGCGAAGAGACGGTTCCAGCACGGCCGGGTCGTCCGGCTCGCACCGAAAACAATCCCTATGGCGAGATGACCGGGATTAAGGCGGGATATATCAAACGCGCCTCGCTGGCCTGGTACAGCGACCACCACCACGACGCGAGCGGGAAGAATGTCGCGTACTCCTACTCGTATCTCTTCGGGTACACGATCGATCTGCCCCACGGAACGCAGTCGATCACGCTGCCGGCGAACGACAAGGTACGTATCCTGGCCATCTCGGTGGCGAATGAGAATCCGCCGGTCACGCCGGTCCAGCCTTTATATGACACGCTGGGACGGTCGGAGCCATCGTCTGCGGTGGAACAACCCTGATTCCGGCCGGGATGCGTACGCGTTATGGCTGCTTCCCGGCTGTTGCCGCCGGTTCGTCCACGCGCACGCAGCGGTCTCCGGCGACGTTGGTCAGCGTCTGCCGGATGCCGCTCGGCCATCGAATCTCCACCGTCTTCACAGCCGTTGCCGGTCCCAGCCCAAAGTGTGCCCGCACGTCACTCGCCGACAGATAACTCGATGTTGTCGTAACCGTCGCCCACTGCGATCCCTGCGCCGTGTCGATCCGAATGACCGCGCCAATGCCGTCACGGTTTGACTTGTGGCCGACGAGCTTGAACCCGATCCAGTGGTTGGCGGTCTGGGTGCGATTCATGAGGATGTGCGCAGGGCCGCCATTCTCCGTAATCACGGCGTCCATCCGTCCGTCGTTATCGATGTCGCCTATCGCCAGGCCGCGCCCTACCCAACGATCGTGGAACACCGCTTTCGAAATCCCGCTCACATCCACGAACTTTTTGCCATCCACGTTGCGCAGCAGCAGAGGAGGCTCGCGGTAGTGCAGGTCGGGAAAGTCCTTCTCTATCGTGTCCAGGTCGTGCCCCTGGGCGATCAGCAGATCCTTCCAGCCGTCGTTGTCGTAGTCCACGAAGCGAACGCCCCAGCCTGAATGCAGCAGGGTGGTTCCCGCCACACCGCTGCCATAGCTTGTGTAACTGAACGTGCCATCTCCATCGTTGTGGAAGAGCGCGTATTTCTGATTTGCCAGATCGTCGACGAACAGGTCGGGCCGCCCATCATTGTCGTAGTCGGCGAAATCGGTGCCCATCCCGGCAAATGTGCGCCCATCGCCATCGACCGCGACGCCGGCCTCCAGCCCCGTTTCCTCGAAGGTGCCGTTGCCTTTGTTGTGAAACAGGTATTCGACCATCGAATCGTTCGCTACATAGAGGTCGGGATGCCCGTCGCCATCGTAATCGGCAATGGAGATCCCCAGTGCCTTGGCCGGCTCATCCAGCCCCAGCTTGTGCGCCTCCTCAGTGAACGTGCCGTTGCCGTTGTTGTGATACACCAGCATCGTGATCGGCGGAAACACATCGGGATGGCAGTAGCCCCGGTTGTCGCGCGGCCCGCACCACACATCGTTCCAGTCCCACTGGACGTACCGCAGCACCACCAGATCCAGATAGCCGTCGCCATCCAGATCGACCCACGCTGCCGAGGTTGACCAGCCGGTGCCGCCCACGCCGGCCTTCGCCGTCACATCCGTAAACGTTCCATTGCCGTTGTTGTGGTACAGATGGTTTCCGCCCAGCGAGGTGACAAACAAATCTTCGTAGCCGTCGTTGTCGTAATCCCCGACGGCCACGCCCATTCCGTAGCCGACACCCTGGAGACCGGCCTTCTCGGTCACATCCTCGAAGGTCCCGTCCGCCTTCTGGTGATAGAGGCGGTTCCAGTACTTCGGCCCTGTCTTCTGCGGAATGGTGCCCCTGGGCACGTAATCGCCGAAGGGCGCGCCGTTCACCAGGTACAAATCGAGGCGCCCATCGTTGTCGTAATCGAAGAGGGCGACTCCGGATCCCATAGTCTCCAGCAGATATTTGCGCGAGCTGTGCGGCGCCTGATGCACAAAATCGACGCCTACTTTCGCCGTCACGTCTTCGAAATCTGCAGGGACAAGACCGGTCGCCGCTGCCGGATGTCCGGTCTGCGCCACGCTGCTCAGCAGGACTGCCAGGAGCCCCACACCTGTCGTCAGCAAAGCCGGCGTCCGCATTTACAGCTTCCCTGCCTTCTTGGCGGCCTCGGTGCTCACGGTCTTCTTCCCCTCGGCCCGGGCTGCTTCCGGGCTCACTCCGTGGTTCTCGACGATGGTGAAGATCCGATCCGCGATGTCCTGATACAGCCTCGGGACCCCAGCCGACATTCCACCACTTCTCTCTTGATTCCTTGATTTCCGCCGAACGTTACTGGTGACTATACCAAGCCATTGTTCTCTTCGTTGGGGCGCGTTCTCGGCGCGGTCGATCGCTTTCGACGATGGGGCTCAAAAAAAACTCCGTGCTGCTCTTGCCAACCGCATACACGTGTAGTAGACAATACTACACAGATAGGAGACGTGATGGCGAATCGGCTGTCGAAGCTGGAATTTCAGGTGATGGAGACTCTGTGGAGGCGCGGAGCGCTGTCGATTCGCGAGATCCGGGAGGAGATCCCGGCGCGCAAGACACCGGCCTATACGACGGTACAGACGACGGTGTACCGCATGGAGACAAAGGGCGTGGTGCGGCGGGTGAAGAAGGTGGGGAACTTCCACATTTTTGAGGCAGTGATCACGCGGGAGGCGGCGCAGCGGCGGCTGATCGACGACGTGCTGGGCTACTTCGGAGGGCAGAGCCAGCCACTGATGGCGCATTTGATCGAGTCAGGGAAGCTGTCGATGGCGGATGTGAAGGAAGCGGAGAAATTGCTGAAGAGCCAGGGGCGGAAGGGAGAGCAGCGATGAATTCCGCTGTGTGGGAGTCGTTGGCGGGTCCGCTGCTGCACCATCTGTGGCAGTCGACGGTGTTCGCGGGAGGGGTGTGGCTGCTGGCGCTGGCGCTGCGGCGGAATGCGGCGCGGATGCGGTTCCGGTTGTGGATGGCAGCGTCGCTGAAATTCCTGATTCCCTTCTCGCTGCTGATGGCGGTGGGCGCGCGGCTGCCGTGGCCGGCGCATCTGGAGCGCTCGCAGCCAGTCATTGCGGCGGCTGTGGAAGGGGTGGCACAGCCGCTGCTGGTTCCGTGGCCGGTGACGGCGGACAGCGGCTTCGCAGGCAGCGAGCGGGTGGAACGTCCTGCGCAGGACTGGCTGCCGCTGGCGCTGGTGGGCTTGTGGGCGGCCGGAACGCTGCTGCTGCTGGGGCGATGGACGGCGAGCTGGCTGCGATTGCGGGCGGCGGTGCGGCGCGGAGAACCGATGACACTGGCCGATGGAACCCGGGCGCGGCTAATGGCAGAGAAAGTGGAGCCGGGAATATTCGGGATTGTGCGCCCGGAGCTGGTGCTGCCTCGGGGAATCGCCGAGCGGCTGAGCACCGAGCAACTGGACGCGATTGTGGCGCACGAGATGTGCCATCTGCGGCGCAGGGACAATCTGACCGCAGCTCTGCACATGTTGGTGGAGGCGGTGTTCTGGTTCCAGCCGCTGGTGTGGTGGCTGCAGGCGCGGCTGGTGGAGGAGCGCGAGCGGGCGTGCGACGAAGCCGTGCTGGAGGCGACGCGGCAGCCGTTTGCTTATGCGGAAGGGATTCTGACCGTCTGCAGATTTTACGTGGAAACGCCGCTGAGCTGCGTATCGGGCGTGACGGGCTCGGAGCTGAAGCAGCGGATCGCGCGGATTCTGTCCGGACAGGGAGTGCGGAAACTGGACGCGGGGCGGAAAGCGCTGCTGGCGCTGGCCTGCGTGCTGGCGGCAGGCATACCGGTGACGGCGGGACTGGTGCGCGCGGCGCAGGCGCAAACGCAGGAAAAGAGTGGCATTGCCGGGACATGGCAGGGAGCGGCGCACCTGAACGGCCACGATTCGCGGTTTGTGCTGAAGATTACGAAGGACGAGAAAGGCGCCCTGAGCGCGACGATGTACGACATCGACCAGCAGGGACCTCCGATGGACGGGAGCTCGGTGAGCTTCGCGTCGGGAACGCTGCGCTTCACGAACATTTTTCCCGGACTGAGCTTTGAAGGCAAGATGTCGGCCGACGGGAATTCGATCAGCGGAACGGTCAACCAAAATGGCACTTCTTCGCTGGTGCTGGAGCGGGCGACGCCTGAGACGGCGTGGGCGACTCCGGCGCCGCCGCCGCGGATGCCGCCGATGGCGCCGGACGCGAAACCGGATTTCGAAGTGGCGACGATCAAGCCAAGCGAGCCGGGATCGCGACGCTTCATGCTGACCATGCGGGGAGCGGATCTGGCGATCGCAAACTTCTCGCTCAACGACCTGATCAAGTTTGCGTATGACGTTCAGAGCGCGCAGATCGTGGAGGGGCCCGGCTGGACGAGGACGGACAGGTGGGATGTCGACGCGAAGCCGGATACGCCGGGAATGCCAAGCCAGAGCCAGCTGAGGGAGATGGTGCAGAAGCTGCTGGCGGAGCGATTCTCGCTGAAGATCCGCGAGGATGAGCGGGAGATGGCTGCCTACGCCCTGACCACAGGCAAAGACGGGCCGAAGTTGACGAAGAGTGCAAATGCGTCGGGACTGGGGGGCTTCTCCATGGGACCGCTGGGGACACTGCACGCGGGAGGTGCGACGATGGCGGACTTTACGCACGTGCTGGGCGACGTTTTCGGCCAGCCGGTCGTGGATAAGACCGGACTTCAGGGGCGGTGGGATTTCACACTGCGGTGGACGCCGGATGAAACGCAGTTTGGGGCGATGGGGATGCGGGTGCCTTCGCCGGCGGCCGATGACGCAAATGCGCCGCCGCCTCTGTTCACGGCAATCCAGGAACAACTGGGGCTGAAGCTGGAATCGCAGAAGGCCGATGTGCCGGTGCTGGTGATTGAGCACGTGGATCATCCGTCGCCGAATTAAGAGGCCGACGACAGCATTCTTCCGCCCACAGGTTTCAACAGTGGGCGAAGGCGACAAGGAGCCGGCGAGGGGTTGCCGGCCTTTTCTCCCACGACTGAATCTCCGCCATGCTGCGTTCTTCGAGCGCAGCTCAGGAGACCGCACGCGCACGATGAGGATGTTGAGAAGAAACACGCCGGCAAGGCGAGCACGAGAGTGGATTTGCGGGTTGGCGATGGTGCTCGCCTCCACGAGCGTGTGGGCGACGGAGTACCACGGGCAGGTATCTACGGACGGGGTTCCTGTGCCGGGCGCGTCGGTGACGCTGAGCGAGGACGGGCAGCAGTTTTCGACGGTGACGGATGCGCAGGGGGTGTACGAATTCCCGAACCTGAAGGATGGGGCATGGAAGATTGAGATCCGGATGCGCGGTTTTGCGACGCTGAAGGGCCAGGTGACGGTGGGGCCGAATCTGCCGCAGGGGAAGTTCGAGCTGACGCTGCTGGGGCTGGAACAGATGCTGGGACAGGCGAAGGTGGCGACTCCGGAGACGCCGCCTAATCCGCAGCTGGCGAGCCGTAAGGAGAAGCCTAAGGCGGGAGAGAAATCGAAATCGGCGGAGACGACGGCGGCGCTGCCTCCGCCCGCAGAGGAGAAGAACGACCAGACGGCAGGTGGGCTGCTGGTAAACGGAAGCGACAACAACGCGGCGACATCGAAGTATTCTCTGTCGCCAGCGTTTGGCAACCGGCGGCCGGGGACGCGGGGACTCTACACGGGCGGGTTTGCGAGCGCGGTGAGCAATTCGGTGTTCGATGCGCGGCCGTATTCGCTGACTGGATTTCAGGTGCCGAAAGCAGCGTACAGCCGGGTGATTGCGGGCCTGACCCTGGGCGGACCGCTGAGGATTCCGCATCTCTTCAATCACGGGCCGACGTTCTTCGTCGGCTACCAGTGGACACGGGACAGCGCGGGGACCACCGATCCGGCGCTGATGCCGGATGCGGCGGAGCGCAGCGGGAATCTGGCGGGGCTGACCAACGCGCTGGGGCAGCCACTGACAATCTACAATCCGGCAACGGGACTGCCGTTCACGGGGCCGGTTCCTGTAAGCCCACAGGCGCAGGCGCTGCTGAATTTGTATCCGCTGCCGAATATTCCGGGGAATGCGCGATACAACTACGAGACCGAAGTGCTGAGCCATACGCACGATGACGCGCTTCAGTCGCGGCTGGAGAAGGATCTGGGCCGCAGGGATCAGGTGTATGGGGGATTCGCATTCCAGAGCTCGAGAGCGGATGCGGCCAATGTATTCGACCTTGTGGACACAACGGATACGCTGGGGCTGGACGCGCACGTGAACTGGTCGCACCAGTACAACCACGGCATTTTTGCGGTTCTGGGCTACGAGTTCTCGCGGCAGCGGACGCTGATTCGGCCGCAGTTCGAGAATCGCGAGAACATTGCGGGGAACGCCGGGATTACAGGAAACGATCAGAATCCGCAGGAGTGGGGACCGCCCTATCTGAACTTTTCGAGCGGCATTGCGGCGCTGGACGATGCCAACAGCGAATTCAACCGCAACCGGACAGATGCGATCTCGCTGAAGCTGGATATGACGCACCGGCGGCACACCCTCACCTTCGGCGGCGATTTCCGGAAGCAGGAGTTCAACGAGTTCACGGAGTCGGATCCGCGCGGGACGTTTACCTTTACGGGGGCTGCGACGGCGGCGCCGGGCAGTCCGGCCGCGAGTCCGGGAGGGGTGGAGACCAGTGGATCGGACTTCGCGGATTTTCTGCTGGGGATTCCGGACACGAGCGCGGTGGCGTTTGGGAATCCGGAAAAGTATTTCCGGCAGCCGGCGTACGACGCGTACCTGATGGATGATTTCCGGGTTCAATCGACGCTGACGATCAACGCCGGGATGCGCTGGGAATACGGCGCACCGATTACGGAGCTGTACGGACGAATGGTGAACCTGGATGTGACGCGGGGATTCACGGCGGCGGCTCCGGTGCTGGCGAGCGGACCGAAGGGGCCGGTGACGGGGATGAAATATCCGGCGTCACTGGTGCGGCCGGACCGGCGAGGTTTCGAGCCGCGGGCGGCCATTTCATGGCGGCCGATTCCGGTGTCGACGGTGGTGGTGCGCGCGGGATACGGGGTTTACGACGACACGTCGATTTATCTCTCGAGCGCGCAGATGATGGCGCAGCAGGCGCCGCTGTCGAAAAGCGTGCAGGTGGCCAACAGCAGTACCTGCCCGCTGACGCTGGCAAATGGGTTTGTGAACTGCGCGGGGATCACGGCGGACACGTACGGGGTGGATCCGAATCTGCGAGTGGGGTACGCGCAGGGGTGGCAGCTTTCGATACAGAGCGATTTGCCGGGCGCGCTGGTGGGGACAGTGACGTATTCGGGGGTCAAGGGGACACGGGGGATGCAGGAGTTCCTGCCGAACACGTATCCGATCGGCGCGATGAATCCGTGTCCGGCGTGTCCGGCGGGATTCGTCTACCGGACGTCGAATGGCAACTCGACGCGGGAAGCGGGGGAGGGGCAACTGCGGCGACGGCTGCGCGGAGGACTGACCGCGTCGGTGGACTACACGTGGTCGAAATCCCTGGATGATGACGCGCAACTGGGCGCGACCGGGCACGTGGAGACGACGGCGGCGATGGCAGCGCCGGTTGATACGAGCACGAGCCCGAGCACGAATCCGACGATCGCACAGAACTGGACGGATCTGAATGCGGAGCGGGGGCTTTCGACGTTCGATCAGCGGAACCTGGTCACGGCGGAAATTCAATACACGACTGGAATGGGACTGACGGAGACTCTGCTGAGCGGTTGGCGCGGCACGCTGTTCAAAGACTGGACGGTGATGACAAAAATGACGGCGGGCAGCGGACTGCCGGAGACGCCGGAGCTGCTAACGGCGATTCCGGGCACGGGGGTGACGGGACCGCTGCGGCCCAATACCACCGGAGCGCCGCTGTATACGGGCCCTGCGGGATATTTTCTGAACGCCGGGGCGTATGCAGCGCCGGCGAAGGGCCAGTGGGGCGACGCGCGGCGGGATTCGATCATCGGGCCGGACGAGTTCACGCTGGACGGCGCGCTGGCACGGACGTTTCGGCTGCGGGGGACGCGCAGCCTGGACGTGCGTGTGGATGCGACGAACCCGCTGAATCACGCTTCGTACACGACGTGGAACAGCGTGGTGAACAGCACGACATTTGGGCTGCCGGCGGCGGTGAATCCGATGCGGAGTTTGCAGGTGACCGGAAGGCTAAGGTTCTGATCATGCGCGGCGCGGGACGAGCGATCAAGCGATGCGCGGCCGGGGCCTTGCTGTGCCTGGCGATGACTGCCAGTGCGCAAACCGTCGGGACGAACCAGCAGGCGGGACAGAACGGGACGTTTACGCTGTCGGTGAACTCGCAGCTGGTGGTGGAAACGGTGGTGGTGAAGGACAAGAGCGGGCACTTCGTTGCGGGGCTCACGGCGAAGGATTTTCACGTGGAAGAGGACGGCGTGCCGCAGGCGATCCGTATCTTCGAGCACGAGGCGCTGGCGACGGCGAGCACGCCGCTGCCGGTGAGGACGCCGGATCAGGAGGACATCACGCTGTACCACCAGCTGGTGAGCACGCAGATTGCGCCGGAGGTTTCCGGGCAGACGCACTACAGCGGACATCGGCTGCTGGCGTTTTACTTCGACATGACGGCGATGCCATACGAAGACCAGCAGCGCGCGCTGCGGGCGGCGGAGAAATTTGTCAGGACGGAGATGACGCCCGCGGACCTGATCGCGATCATGCGCTACCAGGGTGGGTCGGTGGAGGTGCTGCAGGATTTCACGGCAGACCGCAATCGCCTGCTGAGCATCCTGGAGACACTGGTAGTGGGCGAAGGACAGGGGTCGGCGGAATCCATTGACGACGCGAGCAGCGCGGACACGGGAGCGGCGTTTGGCCAGGACGACAGCGAGTTCAATATCTTCAACAACGACCGCCAGCTTTCGGCGCTGATGACGGCGGCAAAGATGCTGGGCAGCCTGAGCGAGAAGAAATCGCTGATCTATTTTGCGAGCGGACTGCGGATGAGCGGTCTGGACAACCTGGCACAGCTGCATGCGACGATCGACGCCGCGGTGCGGGCCGGCGTGTCATTCTGGCCGGTGGACGCACGGGGTCTGGTCGCGGAGGCGCCGCTGGGCGATGCGAGCCAGGGTTCGCAGGGCAATGCCGGGATGTATGCGGGCACGGCGGCGCAGGCGGTGACGCAGCAATTCCAGCAGTCGCAGGACACGATGTATTCGCTGGGCGCGGACACGGGCGGCAAGGCGCTGCTCGACAACAACGATCTGACCCAGGGAATCGCGCAGGCGCAGAAGGCGATCGAGGACTATTACATCGTCGGATACTACACCTCGAACACGGCCCGGAACGGGCATTTCCGGCGAGTGAAGATCACCGTGGACTCGCCGCTGGCGGCGAAGCTCGACTATCGCGAGGGGTACTACGCGAACAAGACATTCAACAAATTTACGCAGGCGGATAAAGAGCGGCAGCTGGAAGATGCGCTGATGATGGGCGATCCGATCACCGATCTGACCATCGCGATGGAGATCGACTATTTCCAGCTGAACCGCGCGGAATATTACGTTCCCATCATCGTGAAGATCCCCGGACGGGAGCTTGCGCTGGCGAAGAGATTCGGCGCGGAGCATACGCTGATCGACTTTGTGTGCGAGGTGAAGGACGCGACCACCGGCATGACCATGAGCAACGTGCGCGATTACGTGAACATTCCGCTGAGCCATGCGACGGCGGCGCAACTGGCGCACCAGCCGGTGGAATACGATTCGGGATTCACGCTGTTTCCGGGCAAATACACGATCAAGTTCCTGGCGCGTGATGACGAGACGGGACGGATGGGAACGTTCCAGACGCAGTTCA
>JBAUZR010000506.1:0-2043 GCA_049585375.1 Acidobacteriaceae bacterium | reverse complement strand
GGAGCGGCACGAGTTCTTCGATCCCGCCTGGACGACGATCAACGTCGGCACCATCGAGGGCGGCACCGCAAAGAACGTCGTCCCCGGCATCTGTCGATTTCAGCTGGAATGGCGACCCATCCCCGGTCAGGATCCGGACCGGGTCCTCACTGAGGTGACGCAGATGATCGCCCAGTTGCAGAGAGTCGACTCATCGTTCCAGGCGCAGGTGGAACCGCTGCGACGGCAGCCAGGCTTTGAAACACGCGAGGATGCAGCGCTGGTGCGGCACATGGAATCGCTCACCGGGCGAGCTGCCGTTTCGATTCCGTTTGGCTCGGAGGCCAGCATCTTTGCGCCTGTGGCCGAGGAAATCGTCGTCTTCGGTGCGGGCGATATGCGGACGGCGCACAGCAGCCGCGAATGCGTTCCCGTCGCGGAACTGGAGGAGGCGGTGCGCTGCGTCCGAAGCATGATGAGCCCTGCTTGAGAAGCCTCCATTGCCACGGCGACCTGAACACGATAGAACTGCAGCACCTTTCGGAATGCCCCGAGAAGCCTGCGTACCGTGAAGCGCACGCACTGGACTGAGTTCTGACCGGGACTGAGGACTGAATGAGAAGAGAGCTGGCTGGAGAACTCATTTCGGAAATGATCGCCGTGCTGATCATTATCGCCTTCGGCGATTCCGTTGCCGCGATGTACTCGCTTTACGATCCGAGCCCTTACCAGCACGCCTACTGGGGCGTCTGCATCGCATGGGGCCTCGCGGTCACGATTGCCATCTATACAACCGGCTCGGTCAGCGGCTGCCACGCCAATCCGGCCGTCACTCTGGCTCTGGCGCTGTATCGCAAATTCAGCTGGAAGAAAGTGCTGCCCTACTGCGCGGCGCAGGTTGTTGGAGGCGTTGCCGGCGCCGCCATCGTCCAGGTTCTGTTTGGCCCCGTCATCAATGCCTTCAATCTTGCCCACCATCTCACCCGCGCCCAGGGCGGCGCCGCCGGGGTCTTCTTCACTCATCCGGGACTGGACATCACCGTCGCTCACGCGTTCAGCGACCAGGTCATCCTTACCGCGTTTCTCATCTTCGGCATTTTCGCCATCACCGAGCAGTACAACGAAATGGCGCCTGGCGCGAATTTCGGCGCCGTGATCATCGGACTTCTGGTGGCGCTCATCGGCGCTTCCATGGGCTATCTGGAGGCGTGGGCCATCAACCCCGCGCGCGATTTCGGCCCGCGCGTCTTTTGCCTGCTGGATGGCTGGGGGCCAGCCGCTTTTCCCTCGCCGGGAAATTACTGGTGGGTGCCGATCGTCGCCCCGCTCATCGGTGGAGCGCTCGGCGGCGGAGCGTACCAGCTCCTCATCCACCCGTTCCTGCCTGCACGGCGTCGCGCGCTGCTGCAGGACCCGCGCTGATAGCACTTCTGTCGGGATGTTGGAGCACCGGGCGGGAATTGAACCCGCGAATACTGGTTTTGCAGACCAGCGCGTTAGCCGCTTCGCCACCGGTGCTCATTCCTCCGCCGTACGCCGTGCACGCTGGAGGGGTCTATAACGCAGCCACGTCTCGGCGGCCGCGCATGCGCAGCTACTTCGGTTGGGCCGCCGTTCGCAGATACGGCTTCACCGTCTTGTAGCCGGGGAACAGCTTGTCGGCTTCCTCATTGGACACCGCGCCGCCGATGATAATGTCGTCTCCCTGTTTCCAGTTGGCCGGCGTCGAGACCTTGTGCTTCGCGGTCAGCTGAATGGAGTCCAGCACGCGCAGGATCTCGTCGAAATTGCGGCCGGTGCTCATCGGATACGCAAGCGTCAGCTTGATTCGCTTGTCGGGGCCGATGACGAAGACGGTCCGCACCGGCGCATTATTTGCGGGCGTGCGGCCCTCGGAGGTCTCGCCCGCATCCGCCGGGAGCATGTCATACAGCTTCGCGACCTTCAACTCGGGATCGCCGATCACCGGATAGTTCACCGTGTGACCGCTGACCTCCCTGATGTCATCGGCCCACTTGCTGTGGCTGGAGACGGGGTCGACGCTCAGGCCGATCACCTTAGTCC
>JBAUZR010000505.1:0-14229 GCA_049585375.1 Acidobacteriaceae bacterium | reverse complement strand
TGGCGATGCTCACCGCCATGTCGCCGATCCGCTCCAGATCGCCGTTGATCTTGATGACCGCCAGAATGAACCGCAGGTCGATCGCCATCGGCTGTTCCCGGGAGAGCAGCTCGTACGCCATCTCGTCCACTTCCCGCTGCGCCATGTTAATGGCCGTCTCGTTCTCGCGCACGTACTGGCACAGCCCCTCGTCGCGCTGCAGCCACGCATCCACCGCCGCCTGCACCGCCTGCTGCGCCAGAGCCGCCATCGCCAGCAACTTGTCCTTCAGCTCCGCCAGCTGCAACTGAAAATGGATCCGAGGCACCTGTGTCCCTCCTGCGCGTCCCTGCCCGGCCGCCGTCGGCCGGCGTCCCCGAAATCAGGTCAATTCTCGTATTGTGCATCCGCGGACGTAAAAGCTTTGCAAATTCCGCAGCTTTGCCGTTACTTTTTGGTGTCGGAGGCGACTGCGGCATTCATCGCTCGACGGCTGCGCACTGCGGTCACAAACCGCAACCGCATCAGCGGAGTCGCCTCTCCGCCTCCTGCGCGGCCTCGTAAATCTCGTCGAAGGACTCGACCGCGTACAGCACCTTCTGCTCCTCCGATACCAGGAACTTCTGGTCCAGCACCTGGTCCAGATTGAAGTCCCGAATCTCCGGCCGGCCTTCAATCACATGCGTGCCCTCGCCGTGCGATGAGATCAGACCGCTGCCGTAAAGCTTCACTTTGCCCTTCTGCCGGATCACGCCAAACTCCACCGTGAACCAGAAGAGCCGCCCCATCTTTTCGAGCTTCTCCTTATCGTGCATCAGCCCCGCGCACACGCGTCCGTAGTGCTGCAGAAAGTCGGCAAACACCGGGTGCGCGTGCATCGGCACATGACCGAAGACGTCGTGAAAGATGTCCGGCTCGGGCGTGTATTCCATCGACTCGCGGCCGCGAATGTAGGTCGTCGTGGGAAATTGCCGCGCGCCCAGCATCTCGAAGAACGCATCCGGCGGAAGGAACCCGCTCACCGGCGTCGCATTCCACCCTGTCCGCGGAGAGAGCCGCCGGTTCACCTCCGTCAGATTCGGAATCGTGTCCTCTTTGAGACCGATCTGCTCAAAGCCGTTCAGATACTCCTCAGCCGCGTGCTCCCTGAGCTGCGGCATCCTGCGCCGCACCAATTCCGCCCAAACGGCATGCTGCTCCCCGGTGTACGCGTCCCATTTCTGTTGGATCAGATACGGCGTCGCCACCGTCAGCGGCCCTGTAATCGCCTTCCGCGGCTCGGTCCCCACCACACTTCCTGGCGGATTCATCGCAAAACACCCCCGGCAAAACCCTTGAGAATCGCACTCAGCCTAGTGAGATGTCAACAGCAGGTTTTGCCCGTCATTTGGCCTTGCCCGCTTTCTTTCCCTGCGCCAGCTGAGGCGCCGTCGCCAGAGGCGGCAAATCGTAGATCTCGATCGCCCCGTCGCGCAAAACTGCAAAGCGCATCCCGTCCGGCGACAAGGCAACGTTTTGTCCCGCCGTCAGCACCGGCGAAGCGTCCTTCACCAGCACCAGATCCCCGGTCATGGTGTCGTACACCCCGGCCAGCTGGGCCTGAATGTCTTCCGGATAGAGAGCGTCGAAGGTGCTGATGGGCCGGTTCACTTCAAGCGCTTCATAGATAAAGCGGCTGCCGTTGTCCGCCGATGTGAACCACCCCCAGACATACTTGTTCACCCAGCGCTCCTGCCACAGCCACTTTCCCTGCTCAGAGATGGCGGTAATGCTGTGGTCCTGGCCACCGAGGTAGCAGCCCACGATCAGCGCCACGCTGGGGCTCACCGCGTCGGCGCTCGGACGGCAATCCGTTTTGATCTCGGCCAGAATGTGGGGCGCGCCCTGGAATGGCACCAGCCGAACCGCCCATGTGCCGGGCGCTGCCCCTTCCAGCGTGTCCAGGAAACCTGCGCCCAGCAGAGGAACATACGTCGGGCCGCGCGCGTGACTTTCGCCAATTTCAGTATTGGTTCCGGAGCGAAGGATCATCACCTTCACCGGCGGCCCCGATCCCAGAGCGCGGGTGTCGTCGGTTGCCGGCTGCGCCTTCTGCGGCTCATCGGTTTCCAGCACCGTCAGCTTCCGATCCGGCGAAATCTGCACGTCGCGCAGCCCCGCGGACAGCGTCAGAAAAGGCCGCAGCTCCAGCGACGCATCGGTCAGAAACAGCGAATCTCTCACCCGCACCAGGAATTGCCCGTTCTGGTAGGGCCACAGATACGCGGAGCGGTCATGCTCGCGCCACTCCGTCTGTTTCACCACTTTGCCGGTGTGCAGATCCAGAACCACGGCGCGGATCTCCTGATCGTCGTCGCCGAGCTGGTCGCTGGGCAGTCGCTTCAGCAGGCCGCCCACCCGGAAGGTAAACAGCAGGTGGTCGTTGTCGAGAAACCCCATCGCCGCCGACGAGAGTCGATAGGTGAGATAGAACGAACCCGGCGGCATATAGCCGAGGGGAGCAACCTCGATGCGAATCGCCGGCTGCAGAGGGGGCGGAGGCGCAGGGGGCTCCTTCCGCCTGGCCTGAGCCGTCGATGCCATAAGTACAAGCCCCGCCGCCACCGCTACCGTCGACAGATTTCGGATCGTCGCCACCACTGGCTTCCATTCTCTGCAGCCGGAGCACGAAGAGCAACTCGCGAGGAAATGTGGCCCGATTTGACGCCACAGGTCATTCTGCGTATAAAACGTTGTCACAGCACCAAGAGGCCGCCGAGCGTATGGCGTCTTCGAGGCACGAACTCTTTATGGCCCGAATGCAGGAAGCCCGCGATTCCTCCTCGGCTCGGCGCCCGCGCACCTCCGCCGCCAAGCCCGCCGCCGCTGCCGAACCGCAATCCCCCCGCATGCTGGCCGACTACCAGAATGCCGTCCAGCTGATGCAGCAGGGTAAATACGAGAAGGCGCGTGTCGCCTTCGAAAAGCTCTCCCGCGATGCCCCGGCGGAGATCCTCGAGCGGGTCCGCGTGTACATCACCGTGTGCGACCGCAACTGCGCCAGCGATGCGCGCAGCTTCGACACGCCCGAAGAGCAGTATGACTACGCCGTTTCCCTGCTCAATGCCGGCTCCTGGGAAGAGGCGCGCGACCAGTTCGAAGCCATCCTGGCCAGCTCGCCCAGGGCCGACTTCGCCCACTACGGCATGGCCGTGCTCAGCAGCATGACCGGCCAGGCGGAAGAAGCCCTGGAACACCTGAGCCATGCCATCGAGCTGAACCCAGCCAATCGCATCCAGGCGCGCAGCGACCCCGATTTCGTCGATATGGCCGACGATCCACGCTTTACCGAGCTTCTTTATCCCGAACTGGGCTGAGCAGAACCGCCCGGAATTTAGGTTTAGACTTGAGCCTGGACTCCTGATTTGTGAGTACTCGAGCCGCGAAAATATTCGGTCCCCCTGGTCTGCGCGTCGTCGCTATTGGCGGAGGAACCGGCCTCTCCACTCTCCTGCGCGGTCTGAAACAGCGCGTTCCTCACGGCGGCGGCCTGCTTGCCGTTCCCTCGCGCGCGCCGCTGATCGTCGACCTGACCGCAGTCGTGACCGTCACCGACGACGGCGGATCCAGCGGACGCCTCCGCCGCGACTTCAACATGCTGCCTCCCGGCGACCTGCGCAACTGCATGGTCGCGCTCTCTGAGGACGAGCGGCTCATCTCCCGCCTCTTCCGTCACCGATTCCGCAACGGCGGCGATCTGGAGGGACACAACTTCGGCAATCTCTTCATCGCCGCCCTCACCGAGATGACCGGGGACTTCGCCCAGGCCATCCGCCTCGCCGCTGAGATCCTCGCCACTCGCGGACACATCTTTCCCGCCACCGCCGACAACGTGACCCTGGCCGCCCACATGGAAGACGGCTCCATCGTCCGCGGCGAAACCAGCATCACCGCCAGCCGCCAGCGCATCGTGGAGCTGACGCTCGAGCCTGCCGACCCTCCGCCGCCGCCGGAGACTCTTGAGGCCATCGCTTCCGCCGACCTCATCACCATCGGCCCCGGCTCCCTCTTCACCAGCATCATCACCAACCTGCTGGTGCGCGGCATCCCTGAAGCGCTCGCCGACGCTCACGCCACCTGCGTCTTCGTCTGCAACCTGATGACCCAGGCCAATGAGAGCCTGCACCTCACCGCCTCCCAGCACATCGAGCGTATCTACGAGCACGCCGGCCGTCCCGTATTCGACTACGCGCTCGTGAACACCGCACCCGTTTCCGAGCAGATCCGCAAGCGCTACGCCGCCGAAGGCGCAGAGGTGACCATCGCCGACATCGACCGCATCGAGGCTCTCGGCGTGCAGTGCGTCGCCGGCAACTTCGCCGACGAAGGCGATGTCCTCCGCCACGATTCCGACCGCGTGACCGATGCCCTGCTGTCGCTGCCGATGCGCACCCTGGCAGGCGCGACCCGCTGATCGCACCCGCCAGAGTTGTTCGTTACGACGCGGCCACTTCGTCATCCAGCTCGTCGAGGAAGCCGGATTCGTCTCCAGCCAGCAGCCCCAGCGCCTGCTTCTCAAACAGACGCCGGTAGATGCCGCCGGTCCGGCGCACCAGCTCGTCGTGGCGACCCTCTTCCACGACTTCTCCCGCGTCGAAGACGAGGATGCGGTCGAGCATCCGTACCGTCGACAGCCGGTGCGCGATCACGATGGCGGTGCGCCCGGCCATCAGCCGTTCCATCGCCTCCTGAATCAGCGCCTCAGACTCCGAGTCGAGACTCGACGTCGCCTCATCCAGCACCAGCACCGGCGCGTTCGCCAGAAACGCCCGTGCCAGCGCTACCCGCTGCCGTTCGCCGCCGGAGAGCTTCACCCCCCGCTCGCCCACCAGTGTGGAGTAGCCCTTCGCCTGCCGGCAGATGAAGTCGTGCGCGTTGGCCAGCTGCGCTGCCTCCTCGATCTCCCAAGGCTTCGCGCCTGGGCGGCCGTAAGCGATGTTCTCCGCCAGCGACCGGTGAAAGAGCAGAGGCTCCTGCGGCACCAGAGCCAGCTGCGCGCGCAGCGAGGCCTGGGTTACGTGAGCCACGTCGAACCCGTCGACCAGGATGCGGCCCCCCGAGACGTCGTAGAGCCGGTGCAGCAGCTTCACAAACGTCGATTTGCCCGACCCTGAGTGCCCGACCAGCCCCACGCGCTCGCCTGCTTTGATCCGCAGTTGCAAATCGCGAAACAGCGGAGCGCTCTGCATGCCGTAGCGAAATGTCACCCGGTCGAAGACCACCTCGCCCGCATGCACGCGCAGCGGCCTGGCGTCATCGCGGTCGCTCACCCCGAGCGGCAGAGACTGGAACTCGACCATCTCCTCCATCTCGTTCACCCCACGCTGGAGGTTGGCAATGTGCTGCCCCACATCGCGCAGATAGCCATGCACGATGAAGTAGCTGGTTAGTACGAACGTGACGTCGCCCGGCGTTGCGCGCCCGCGCCACCACAGCCACAGCGCGGAGCCCACCACCAGCAGCCGCAGCCCCAGCAGCACTGTCATCTGCACGCCGTTGCTGTTGGTGCCGAAGACCCAGTGACGCTGCGTGCGGCGTCTCCATTTGCCCAGGACCCGCTCCAGGCGCGCGTCTTCCCGGCCCTCCGCGCCAAACGACTTCACCGCGGTATTGCAGGTGATGGCGTCGGCCAGCGCGCCGCCAATGCGCGTATCCTGCGCGTTCGACAGGCGTGCCGCCGGCGCCGTATAGCCCAGCGACAACGCCACCGAGATCGCCACATACGCCAGCGCGCCTGCGGCCACCAGCAGGCCCATGCCCGGCCATCGCAGCCCCAGCAGCAGCGGACACCCGGCCAAAACCAGCAGGGCCGGCAACAGCGCCAGCAGCAGCGTGTCGTCGATCATGTCTACCGCCCACATGCCGCGCGTAATGCGCCGCACAATGGATCCGGCGAAGTTATTCGCGTGCCAGTCGGTGGAGAAGCGCTGCACCCGCCAGAAGGCATCGGTGGCCATGCGCGACATCAGCCGCAGCGTGAGCCGGATGATCGCCCGCAGCGCGAGATACCGCATCGCCGCGAGAATCAGCCCCAGCACCGCCATCGCCAGAATCGCAGCGACCGCGGCATGGAGCGCGGCCGCGCGTCCGCCGGCGTGCCCCGCCACCGCATCCACCAGCCGTCCGGAGTAGACCGGCAGCAGCAGATCGGCGCCGGTCGCCAAAGCCATGCAGGAGGCGACCGCGGCCACACTCCACGGCTCGCGTCGCCAGTGGCGCATCAGGAATGCGAGAACATCACGCACCACATTGTTGGAACTTCGCTCGACAGAACGGCTCATAAAATCCTCAACAAACGCGCGCCGGCAGCCTGGGCGGGCGTTCTGGGTTGCGACTAACGTGCGAGAAGAAAGAAACGACCGGCGCGCGAGACAACTCCCGTGGAGGAGGTCGCTCTACGGCCTGCCTGTCAGAACCGGACTGAAGTCCGACCTAATGAAGGAAACTGACGAGAAAGGCACCCGGCCGCTGCGCTTTGGGATCGCTGGGCGAGAGATTGATTTTCATGGAAGCCTTCCTTTCGTCGAGGTTTTGATAGCTTAGCACGGTTTTTGGCGGATGGTCTCGCAGACATGAGGAACTTTTCACGTCGATTTGTCCGCTTGAGTCCTGATCAGCCGAAACTTCCGTATTGCCGACAGTCCGGACTTTTCGCCACCAAAAAGGACTGTCATCCCGACCGAAGCGCCGCCGAGATCTGCCCCGCGGTGCATGGTCGTTCCCGGCGCGAAGTGGAGGGACCCCCGTAGCGAACCGAAATGCACGCATCACCCCAGTCCCGGACTCGGAGGGATCGGTGGCGCAGCCGTCGAAAGAATCTCAGGCGTTGCGTTCGTGCTCGAAACTTCCGCTTTGCCGACAAACCAGACCCTAATCCAACGGTCTCGATGAGCGACTCGGCCTGTACTCGTCCGTTGAAGCATCCGTAGCCGAGCTTTGCGTCTGGCACCGAGTCTCGAATGGTAAGGTTCTTCCATGCTTTCTGCACAGCAAGGCCAACCCACACGACGCGAGGTCCTCGCAGGTCTCGCCGCAGCCTCAATCTCCTCGGCTCTTCCCGGTATGCTGAGCAGCCAACCACCCGCGCCCTCATTCTGCTTCACCTCTGCGGTCGAGATGGCGGCCCTGATCCGAGCCAGGAAGCTTTCGGCTCGCGAAGCTCTTGCCGAGCACCTCAAGCAGATCGATCGTGTCAATCCTCAGGTCAACGCCATCGTCACCCTCATCGCCGACCAGGCCACCGCAGCGGCGGCCCGCGCCGACGAAATGCAGGCGCGTGGCGAAACGCTCGGCCCCCTGCATGGTCTGCCCGTCGCGCACAAGGACCTCATCGACACCGCCGGCGTCCGCACCACCTATGGCTCGCCCCTGTTCAAAGACCACGTGCCAACACAGGACAACCTGCTCGTCACACGCATGCGCGCCGCCGGCGCCATCTTCCTCGGCAAAACCAACACGCCCGAGTTCGGTGCCGGCTCGCAGACCTTCAACCCGGTCTTCGGCGCAACTCACAATCCTTACGACCTCACGAAGACGTGCGGCGGCTCCTCAGGCGGTGCGGCGGTCGCGCTCTCCTGCGGCATGGTGCCCGTCGCCAGCGGCTCCGACGCCGGCGGGTCCCTCCGCAATCCTGCCGCCTGGTGCAATATCGTCGGCTTCCGCCCCTCCATAGGCCGCGTGCCCAATCCCTCTCTCCGCGTCGGCTGGTCTACCCTCTCGACCAACGGTTGCCTTGGCCGCTCGGCCGCCGATCTCGCCCTCGCGCTCAGCACTATCACCGGCCCCGACATCAGCACACCGCTCTCCATCAACGAGTCCGGCAGCCTCTTCGCGCGCCCGCTCGAACGCACTTTCCAGGGCGTGCGCGTCGCCTGGTTCAAAGAGCTCAACGGCATCCCCATCGATCCGCGCGTCCGCACCGTGGTCGATGCACAGCGCCAAACATTCGAGTCTCTCGGCTGCATCGTCGAGCAGGCTGAGCCGGACTTCGCTCCCGCAGAGATCTCCTTCCGCATCCTCCGCGCCTGGGGAGATGCTGCCGGGTATGGCACGCTCTTCCAGCAACATCCCGACGCCTTCAAAGACACTCTCGCCGGCGAGATCAGAGCAGGCCTCGCGCTTTCCGCCGCTGACATCACCCGCGCAGAGGTCGCGCACACCGAGATGTGGCGCCGCTTCCAGACCTTCCTCGCAACCTACGAGTATTTCATTCTGCCCACCACACAACTGCCCCCCTTCGACGTCAATACGCCCTGGCCCACCGAGATCAACGGCATTCACCTCACCAACTACATCGACTGGATGAAAAGCTGCTGGTACATCTCCGCTACCGGCAATCCCGCGGCTTCCGTGCCCGCGGGCTTCACGCCCGAAGGCCTCCCCGTCGGACTGCAAATCGTAGGGCGCGACAAGCAGGATTTCAGCGTGCTCCAACTCGCTCATGCCTTCGAACAGGCCACCAACTTCGCCAGACGGCATCCGAAGATCGCCGTGTAGTGGTCTGTGAAATCAAGGCCAAATCGCCAATGCGCTCATCGAAGCCTTTGGACAGCATCTACGCGTTCTGGACAGATGACCGGCAATACGGAAGTTTCGAGCGGAACAGAGCACAAAAACAACCGCAGATCCTTCGTCGCTGCGCTCCTCAGGATGACAGCTCAGGCAGGGCGAGACTCGCCGCGAATCACTGCGCAGCTGTTGTAAATCCCTGATCCCTGATCCCTAATCCCCAAATCGCTAATCCCTGGTTTTCTTCAGCTGCCCGCAGGCCGCATAGATATCCCGCCCCCTCGGCCGTCGCACAAATGCCGCCACACCCTGCGCCCGCAGCCGCTCCTGGAAGCGGGCCACATCCTCCGCGCGCGGCATCGTAAACGGCACATCCGGCCCCGGATTCCACGCAATCAGGTTCACCTTTGCGGGGAAATTCGCCCGCCGCAACAGCCGCACCACCTCGTCCGCGTGCTCCGGCCGATCGTTCACGCCGCCCAGCAGCACATATTCAAAGGTGACCCGCTCCCGAGGACGCAGCGGCACCTGCTTCACCGCATCGATCACCTCGGCAATGTCCCACTTGCGCGTGATGGGCATGATGCCCTCGCGGACGGCGTCGTTCGGTGCGTTCAGCGAGATGGCCAGCTTCGGCCGCACAGGCTCTTTGGCGAAGCGCAGAATCCCGGGCACGATGCCTGAGGTCGAAACCGTCATCCGCGACTCCGGAATCCCCATCTCCTCCACCAGCAGACGCACCGCCGCCATGAACGCGTCATAGTTCAGGAACGGCTCGCCCATCCCCATAAAGACCAGGTTGATCCGGTCCCGACCCGGCTCGGCATTCTGACGTTTCAGCACCGCCGCCACCTGCCCGGCAATTTCCCCGGCCGTGAGATTGCGCACAATCCCCAGCCGCGCCGTCAGGCAAAACTGGCAATTGACCGCGCAGCCGATCTGGCTCGACACGCAAATCGTCGCCCGCGACCAGTTCTTCGCCGACGAATCGCCGGCCTCCTCCTCGTCAAAGGACCCGTCGCCGCCACCATCCCCCTCCGGCATCCAGACCGTCTCCACCGTCTGCCCGTCGTTCCCTGCGATCAGGTAGCGCTCCGTGCCATCCACCGAGCGAAAGGTCTCCACAATCTCCGGCACACCGACCCGGAACCCGGCCGCCGCCACCCGCTCCCGCAGTTCTTTCGGCCAGGTTGTGATCTCTTCGAGGGCCCCGATTCGCTGTTGGTAAAGGGCTGTCGCCAGCTGGCGGACCCGGTACTTTGGTAACAAGAACGGTTCCAGTCTTTTTGCAAGTTGCTCATTCGAAAGGCCAAAAAGTCCTTCACCCGCCGGAGCCTCCGGAGCGTCTAAGATGGTGACAAGGATTTTCCCGCCGGTTTTCATCCGCATTCCCGAGCATAGCGCATCGAATATCGAGCAGAAACCGGCCGCGCAAGCTTCCTTCTCACGCGAAAACTGCAATGACCCAAGAACGAAATATCCGCCGCACTGTCCTTCCCAGCGGGCTGGTCGTCCTGACCGAACGCATGGAGCACGTCCGCTCCGTCGCCATGGGCGTCTGGATGCGCGCCGGCTCCCGCCACGAGGTGGCGGAGCTCAACGGTATCTCCCATTTTGTCGAACACATGGTCTTCAAGGGGACAAAATCCCGCTCCGCGCAGCGCATCGCCCGCGAAGTGGACGCCATCGGCGGCAATCTCGACGCCTTCACCGGCAAGGAAACCGTCTGCTTCAATATCAAGGTGCTGGACGAGCACGTCCCCACCGCGCTCGACGTTCTCTCCGACCTCGTCCTCAACCCCGTCTTCGCCACCGAGGAGATCGCCCGCGAGCGCGGCGTCATTCTCGAAGAGATCAAGATGGACGAGGACAGTCCCGATACCCTGGTCCACGAGATCTTCACCCAGGGCTTCTGGAAGGGACATCCGCTGGGCAAGCCGATCCTCGGCACCCGCGACACCGTCCGCAGCTTCGATCAGAACAAGCTGCAGGGCTTTTTTGAGCAGCGCTTCCAGGCCGGCAACATGGTGTTTTCCGCCGCCGGCAACCTGGAACACGACGCCTTCGTCGAGCTGGTCGCCAAACACTTCTCCTCTCTGGCCCCAGGCAGCGTTTGCTCTGACGGAGCCGCGCCCACCGTCACTTCGCGCATCCAGCTGCGCAACAAGAAATCCCTCGAGCAGGTGCAGCTCTGCCTCGGCGTCCCCGCGCCGCCCGTGGCCGACTCCTCCCGCTACACCACTCTGCTGCTCAATACCATCCTCGGCGGCGGCATGAGCTCGCGCCTCTTCCAGACCGTGCGCGAAGAGCGCGGCCTGGTCTACGCCATCTACAGCGACCTGAATCCCTATCGCGATACCGGCTCGCTCTGCGTCTACGCCGGAACCTCGGCGGACCGCGCCCTCCAGGTCATCGATCTCATCATGGAAGAATTCCGGCGCCTGAAGTCTGAACCGCTGCAGCCGGGCGAACTGCGGCGCGCCAAGGATCAGCTCAAGGGCAATCTGCTGCTCTCGCTGGAAAGCTCCATGTCGCGCATGTCCAACCTCGCGCGCCAGCAGATGTACTTCGAGCGTTTCTTCAGCCTCGACGAAATTCTGGACCGCGTGGAAAATGTGACGGAAGAGCAGGTGATGACCATGGCCACCCACCTCTTCCATCCGGACAAAGTCGCCCTCACCCTGCTCGGCCGCCTCGACGGGCTGCGGATCACACGCAACCAGCTCGACTGCTGAAACCCGGGAACCCTCAGGTCCTTTGCACCACCGCAGCGAAGAACCCATCGCACGGATGGATGCCGGGGATGGTTCGCAGATACGGCCCCTCGGTCGCGCTCCGCAGCCGTTCCCGCCCCTCAGGGGTGAGCGCGCCCCGCGCCGCCAGGGCGTCCAGAATCGTCTCGACCGGAACCAGGCGGAACTCCGGTGACTCCTGCAAGGCAGCCTCGACCACCTGCTCGTTCTCTTCCGGCTCCAGCGAGCACGTGGAGTAGACCAGCCGCCCACCCGTCCGCACCCCCGCCAGGCCGCCACGCAGAATCGCCAGCTGCCGCTGTTGCTGCCGCGCCAGATCCGCCTCCGTCACCCGCAACCGAATCTCCGGATTCCGCGCCATCGTTCCCGTCCCGCTGCACGGAACATCGCACAGGACCAGATCCCACTCTGGCCGCAGAGCCCTCTTTGCCGCATCCGCCGCTTCAAACCGCATCCGCCTGGCGAGCTCTGAAGGCAGCATTCTGCGCATCGCATCGAGGCGCTTCCGGCTCACATCCACTGCGGTGATCTCCGCCAACGGCAGCCGCTCTGCCAGGATGGCGGTCTTCCCGCCGGGCGCCGCGCACAGGTCCAGGACTCGCTCGGCATCCGGCGCATCTGCAACGGCCACTTCCGCGACCAGCTGCGATGCCTCATCCTGAATTCGAATCCGCCCTTCCCGAAAATCCTCGCTCCGCACCGCATCGCCACGCACCACGCGGCGCGCGGACGCCAGAAAGGCTCCCGGCTCGATTTCCAGATCGGCCAGCGCGGCATCTGGCTCCGCTCGTATCGTGATCCCCGCCGGCTCCTGATCCCACCGGCAGATCGCCTCCGCCGCCTCGAGCCCATACCGACGCACCCACCGCTCCACCATCCACGCCGGATGCGCCCACCGCGCGGCAATTCCGCCCCAGGTCCTCGGCTCCTCTATCCGCTGTCCGCTATCCGCTATCCGCTGCACTTTCCGCAGCACAGCGTTCACCATCCCTGCAGCGCCGCGCTCCGTGCCCTGCTTCACCAGCTCCACACTGTCGTGGAGCACCGCATGCGCCGGCACCCGATCCAGATGCAGCAGCTGATACGCGCCCATGCGCAATGCCGTCGCCGCTTCCGGGCTCAGCTTCGCATCCGGCCGCGCCAGCAGCGTTCGAATCTGCGCATCGAGCGCAATCTGCCAGCGCAGCGTGCCCAGCACGAGGGTCGTCGTCAAATGCCGATCCGCCACCGAAAGCGCATCGACCTCAGGCGACCGCAGCAGCTCATCGCTGTGCGCGTCCCCGCGCTCCATTTGCAGAAGGATGTCAAAGGCAACGCGCCGTGCAGGTCCAATCACAGAACTATTCTCACAGTTTGCACAAACTGGCGCGAAGCGCGTCCGCCTGGACGGCGAGTCCCGAAGCGCGTCCGCCTGGACGGCTAGTCCCCGAAGGGTGGCCGGCTGGACGGCTAGTCCCCGACTCTCGTGCCGCTTTCCACCGCATTGCCGCGCAGGAAGTCGGCCGCGGTCATGCGCCGCTTGCCCTCCACCTGGACCTCGACCAGCTCCAGCCAGGTGCCCTCTCCGCAGGCCACAAACAGCGTCCCGTGCTCGGCCAGCAGCTGGCCCGGCTCCATGCGGGGCGTGCCTCGCAATTCGGTCGGCAGCAGGCGGTGCATGGTCAGCTTCTTTCCGCCCAGCAGCGTCCACGCGCCCGGCCACGGCTGAAAGCCGCGCCACCGGTTGTAGAGCGTCATCGCCGGCTGTTTGAAATCCATCCGCCCATCCTCCCGCGTCAGGATCGGCGCCAGCGTCGCCCTGGTGTGATCCTGCTTCCGCGGCGCAATCGTCCCGGCGTCCAGCTCGCGCAGCGTTTCCATCATCAGGTCCGCGCCCATCTCCGCCAGCAGCGGAAACACATCCATCGCTGTCATATCCGGCGGAACCGTCATCTCCCTCTGCAGCAGAATGTCACCCGTATCGAGTCCTTCGTCGAGACGCATGGTGGTCGCGCCGGTCGCCGGTTCGCCGTTGGCGATCGCCCACTGGATCGGCGCCGCTCCACGATACTTCGGCAGCAGCGAAGCGTGCAGGTTCAAATTGCCCAGCCGCGGCAGCTCCAGCATCCACTTCGGAATAATTCGGCCGTAAGCAACCACGAGAATCGCGTCGGGCTTGACCGCCTCCAGCTGCGCGCGCAACTCGGCATTGTTTTTGATCTTCTCCGGCTGCACCACGGGAATGCCCGCTTCCATCGCCGTCGTCTTGATCGGCGGCGCGGTCAGTGTCTGGTCGCGCCCCACCGGGCGATCCGGCTGTGTCACCACCAGCGGCACGTCGTAGCCCGCCCGCAGCGCCAGCTTCAGAGTGGGCACCGCGAATGCAGGCGTGCCGCAGAAGACCAGCTTCATTTCCACTCGCCGGTTTTCTGCAGTTTGCGAATCTTCCGCAGGATCAGGTCCCGCTTCAGCGCGCTGATCCGCCATGGAAACAAAATGCCGTCGAGATGATCGATCTCATGCTGAAAAGCCCGCGCCAGCAGATCGGCGCCTTCCAGTTCGATCCATTTCCCGTCCAGATCCTGCGCCTTTACCTTCACCTTCGCCGCGCGCGACACCTTGTCGCGGATGTCCGGCAGGCTCAGGCAGCCTTCCTCTTCCACCTGTTTGCCTTCTTTGTGGACGATCTCCGGGTTCACCAGCACGAGCTTGTCGTTCGGATTTTGTTTGTTGCTGAGGTCGATGACCGTGATGCGCCTGCCCACGCCAATCTGCGGCGCCGCCAGGCCGATCCCCTGCGCCTTGTACATGGACTCGAACATGTCGGCCGCCAGCGTGCGCAACTCCTCGTTGAACTCCGCAATCTTTTCGGTCGGCCGCTGCAAAATCGGGTCCGGATATTTAACTATTTCCCTGATCATTTTTTAAACGCTGTCCGCTATACGCTAGTACTTCCCCACCTGCTCCAGAT
>JBAUZR010000504.1:0-14173 GCA_049585375.1 Acidobacteriaceae bacterium | reverse complement strand
GTCTGGAAGGCATTGCCGGAGACGAATTCACCGCCGAGGGGCTCAGAGGGATGATTGCTGCCGGCACGGCGGATGCCGAGCGTCGTACGACCTGCCTGGAAAGCCGCCAGGCTGGAGAACCCTGGTGTGTGGTCGCGGAATTCGCGGTACTGCTCGGTGGAGAAGAGAGACCAGTCGTCCTCCATGCCGCCATTGATGCAGCAGTTTTCGTTGTCGCCGATGCGGATGAGCTCACTGGGCTTGACCACCGGCAGGGACTTGAGCAAAACGACATGGATGAGCGTGAAGACGGCGGTAGTGGCGCCGATGCCGAGAGCCAGGGTGAGGATGGCGGTGATGGTGAAGCCGGGTGTCTTAAGAAATTGGCGCAGGGCGTAGCGAATGTCTTCCAGCATAGGGACGGAAGGCCTCCGTAATGTAGGGATACGGTACCGCAAAGCGGAAGGTTCCGGCGAAGTTGATTTGCCGTCCGGCGCGGTCAGGCCCAGGAGTCGACGGTGACGTAACGGGTGGCGCCCGGGGTAGCGTTGGGGGGGTAGCGCTGGAGGATGAGCCGGGTGGCTTCGACCGATTGCGAGCGGTCGGCGCCGAGGGCGAGGTGGCCGCCATCGTGGAGCAGCAGGTTCGAACCGCGACCGTGGCGCTGGTTGCGGGCGATGCCGCGCTCGAGATACGCGGCAATGCGGGCGGCGGTGATGTTGGGTCGCCAGTCAAAGCCCATCGCGTTCCAGAGCACAGCGGTCAATCCCAGGTCGCGGGCGGCGCGAAGGACGTCGGGGCGGCGGGCGCCGTGGGGGGGACGGAAGAAGCGGACGGGCGCGCCGAGGATGTCTTCGAGTGCGGCATTACATCCGGCAAGTTCTTCGCGAACGCTGTGGGGACTCCGGATGGCGAGCCAGGGATGGGTGACGGTGTGGTTGCCGATGAGGTGGCCAGCAGCCTGGATTTCGCGGACGAGGTCGGGCCGCTGACGGATGTGGCGTCCGATGAGGAAGAAGGTAGCGCGCACGCGGTGCTGCGCGAGGAGATCCAGCAGACGCGCGGTCCAGGGATCGTTGGGACCGTCATCGTAGGTCAGGGCGAACTCGGTGGGATCGCAGCCGGCGATGAGGGTGCGGCCGAAGAGCTGCGATTGCGGGTCCAGGGCCGCGTATGTGCAGCCTCCAGCGGCAAGACCGGCAGTAGCGCCGGCAGTGGCGAGGGCAAGGAGCATCTGCGAACAGTGTAAGCGGGTTTTCTTTAGGCACGAGGCGTGTTATCTTCGACTTTCCTTCGCTCAAGGGAATTCTCGACGATGGCTAAGCTTTTCGAACTGCCGCGCTTCATTGCCGTGGAGGGTCCGATCCGGGCCGGGAAGTCCACGCTGGCTCGAGTTCTGGCGGAAACGCTGCACGCACGACGCATTGTGGAGCCGGAAGACAATCCCTTTCTCGACCGCTTTTACCAGGCTCAGCCGGGGATGGCGTTTGCGACGCAGATGTGGTTCCTGAATGAGCGCTACGAGCAACTGCGCGGCATCGAGGATTTTTCGACGCCGGTGGTGGCCGATTATTTATTCGAGAAGGATAAGATTTTTGCCTACATTAATCTGACCGACGCCGAGCTGGATCTGTACAACCGCTACTACCAGATGTTCCGCGCCGAAGTGCCGACGCCGGAGCTGGTGATCTATCTGCAGGCCAGCCCGGAGGCTCTGCAGCAGCGCATCCGGCGCAAAGGTGTGCCGGGTGAGCGAGCCATCAGCGATAAATACATCAAACAGGTGGCTGAGGCGTACGAACACTTTTTCTTCCACTATTCAGCCAGCGACCTGCTGGTGGTGAACACCAGCGACATCGATTTCGTGAACAACAACCGCGATCTGCAGCTGCTGCTGAAGCGTCTGGCGGAGCCGGTGCATGGGACGCAGTATTTTCTTCCACTGGGGTGAGCCGCTCGGGATTTAGGATTTAGAGTTTAAGAATCCGGGGCGGCAGCCCCGCTGCAACAGCCTTGAGAATTCTGCGACATCCATTCGGTCTGCTTGCGGCCGCTCTCCTGGTGGCGGCGGTGTGCCATTCGTCAGGACAAGGAAGTTCCATGACCTCGGCGGAGCAAAACCATGCGATTGCGCTGCTGCGGCACGCCTATGCCGCATTCAACCGCGGCGATATCGTCGGAGCCGTTGCGGGGCTCGATCCGAATATCGACTGGCGGGAGCCCGCGGAGTTTCCCGGAGGCGGGGCCTATCATGGGCGCGCGGCGGTGGCGGGGTATCTGACGAACTCGCGCGCGAACTGGGCCGAGGGCGCCAGCAAGCCCAGGAAGTTCATCGTGGACGGCAACCGGGTGGTGGTCTTTGTGCATGCGCATTTCCGGGTGAAGGGCGCGACCACCTGGAACGATGTCCACCTGGCAGATGTCTACACGTTTCGCGATGGCGTGCCGGTAGCGATGCGCGCCTTCGCCGACCAGGACATGGCGGTGCGGTGGGCTAAGGTCGAGACCGGATCGTAGGTCAGGAACCGGCCGTGGGTGGCACGGCGGATCGCCGGAACCAGCGCACCTGCCAGGACTTCTCAGCGGACTGAAACAGATAAACGGTGAGAATGGCAGTCAGCGGCTCGAGCGGATGCCGGAAGCGCGCGTGCACCGTGACGAAATAGTATGTCAACGGGATGAGCAGAAAAGCCCAGAAGAAGAGCCAGGCGGCGGGGACGCGGCGGCGCAGCGCCAGGACGAGTCCGAAGAGCCCGGTGATGCTGGCGAACTGGAAATTCAGGTTGCGGCCGTAGGCGCTGACGAAGCCCCTGATGAAGCCTTTGTCCTGGGCGTGCGGCACACTGAACCAAAAGTAGTAGAGGCGGCGCAGGCTGAGGTCGGCGAAACGGAGCGGGTCAGCGGCAATGATCTTCTTGGCCAGGTCCCCGCGCATTTTCGCGTAGGCGATTTCGCCCATCTGCTGATAGAGGCGGAGTTGCTGCAGATCCTGGAAGGGGTGGTCGTACTCCATTAACAGGCCGGTAGCGCCGGGGCCGTTGCCGAGATAGAGCTCGACGCCAAGGTTCGCGCGCACCGGGACGAACTGGTGGAAGACGCGGTAATTGCGGTAGGTCCAGGGCGCGAGGCAGGCAATGAAAATGAGCGCGGCGAGCGTGGCGGAGGCAATCTGGCGCGGCCAGACCTGACGACGAGGAAAGCCGGCAAGGATCCATAGGCCACAGGGCGGCAGGAAGAGGCAAATCGACGGATTAGTGAGAGCAATCAGGCCCCAAAGCAGGCCGAAGACGCACCATTCGCGGACGGTGGGGGGCCGCGGAGCCGGATCGCGTTCCCCGATACGGCGCATGCGCAGCGCGAGCACAATGACCCATGTGAAGAGCCAGGCGCTGAGGGTCATCTCCCACACCCACTTCACGGCATACTGCATGGCGGCGGGATAGAGCGCCCAGATCCACGCGGACCAGACGGCGACCTTGCGGTTGAAGCAGCGGGCGGCAATCTCCCAGGTGAGCGGGATCATCAGGGCGTTGAGCACGCAGTCGAAGGCGAGGATCATCCACGCGGAGAGCGCGGAGTAGACGCCGAAGAGGCGGAAGTCGCCGGCGAGAATCCAGGGATAGAGCGGGGGCACCCATGCGGTGGGGCCGGTGTGACCGCGGAAAGGATCGGCGAATCCGTAGCCGGTGACGAGGGCACGGGCGACGCGGCCCATTTCGTAGCCGAACGCGAAGTCGTGGTCGTAGGGGCGCATGTGCCAGGTGCGCGCCAGGGTCATATAGGCAATGCGGATGAGCAGGGCAATCCAGAAGAGCGACCAGGGGGCACGGGAGTGCGGGTCGGGCTCGAGCGCAGAACGGTTTGTCGGGGTATCGGTCACAGTTGCCGCACCTCCTGGCCGGATTCGTCGAGGTCCTTGTTCATCAGAGCCTCTGGGGTGAGGGCTCCGGCGCGGCGAAGGCTGGGGAAGAAGACCGCCCATAAGCCGGTGATCGCCAGAGAGCCGATGCCGCCGATGACGACCGCGCGCACCGCGCCCCACCATTGTGCGGTGAGCCCGCTTTCAAATTCTCCCAGCTCATTGGAGGCTCCGACGAAGAGCGAATTGACCGCGCTGACGCGTCCGCGCATGGCCGGCGGAGTGGCGAGCTGGAGCATCGATGAGCGAATGACGACGCTGACCATATCGGACGCTCCGACGACAAACAGGACGGCGAGCGAGAGCGGAAGGCTGCGAGAGATCCCAAAGAGGATCGTGGAAGCGCCGAAGATGCCGACACAGGTGAGCATCTTCGCGCCGGCGCCTCGGCGGATGGGGCGCACCATCAGCCAGAGAGAGACGGTCAGGGCTCCAAGGGCGGGTGCGGCACGGAGCATGCCGAGACCGCGCGGACCGGCGTGCAGGATGTCCTGCGCAAAGATGGGCATGAGGGCGACGGCTCCGCCGAGCAGCACCGCAAAGAGGTCCAGAGAGATGGAGCCGAGCAGCACCTGAGTCCTGGCTACGTAGCGGAATCCGGCGAGGAGAACGTCTTTGGAGATGGCGCGGTGTTCCATGCGGCCGGGACGCACGTCCAGCGAGAGGATCAGAGCGAGAAACCAGAAGATGCACACGAGCATGAAGCAGTAGACGAGGGCGGCTCCGTGCAGGTGTCCCCGCAGCGGCAGGGTGAAGAGAACGCCGCCCAGCGCCGGGCCGACGATGTTGGCGATCTGGAAGATGGCCGAGCCCCAGGTAATGGCATTGACGAAATGTTCAGCAGGAACCAGGTGGGGGACGAGCGCGGTACTCGCGGGTCCGGAAAAGGCGCGACCGGTACCGACGAGGAAGAGTACGACGAAGATGGGCCACACCCGGTGGATGCCGATCCAGGCAAAGCGCAAGAGGGCGAGGCTGCAGAGCGCCTGGAGGGCGTAGCAGACCAGGATGACCTGACGGCGGTCAAAACGGTCGGCCACATGGCCGGCGGGAAGGATGAAGAGCAGGCCGGGCAGAAAGAGCACGAGGCCGGTGTAACCGAGGTCGATGGCTTTGTGGGTAATCTCATACACCTGCCAGGCGACGGCGAGCGCCTGGGCCTCCGCGCCAATAATGACGCCGACGCGTGCGAGCTGGTAGCGAACAAAATCGCGGGAGAGGAACGCGGCAGCAGCCTGGGACATGCCTCTCCAGTTATACCGGCACCGGCGTGACGGGGCCACCGCGGGGCAGGTGCGATCTTGTGGCATCGCGCCGAGCAGGAACCGGTAATCTGGAGGGTGGACGATTCCCTGCCCTCGGCCAGTGTGGCCGCCGCCAATCCCGCCGTCTCCATCCTCGAACCGCATCCTGAGCCGCATATGGGACTGCGGCCGCTGGGGGCGATCGCTGCTGTGTGTCTCTGTGGCGTGTTCGCGTTTCTCAACCTGTACTCCACACAGCCGCTGCTGCCGATGTTCGCGCACCTGTTTCATGCGAGCGAGGCGATGGTGGGCCTTACGGTGAGCGCCTCCACGCTGGGCGTGGCGCTGGCTGCGCCCGTCTTCGGCGCGCTGACAGAACGCCTGAGCCGCAAGCGGGTGATCCTGGTATCGCTGCTGGCTTTGGCCGTGCCTACTTTGTTAGCGGCAACATCTCCGGGGCTGCGCACGCTCATCGCATGGCGGTTTGTGCAGGGGCTGGCGCTGCCGGGAATCTTCGCGACCATCATCACGTATGTGGGCGAGGAGTGGCGGCGCGAGTCGATTGCGCTGGTCATGAGCATGTATGTCAGTTCAACGGCGATGGGCGGATTCCTGGGGCGGTATCTCTCCGGCGTCGTGGCCGACGCGGCCAGCTGGCGATGGAGCTTTGTGGTGCTGGGCGGCGTGACTCTGCTGGGTGTGCCGATGATCGCCCGCTGGCTTCCCGCGGAGTCGAAGCGAGCCCACACCGCCCATGACGAGGCACATGCCCACGGAATTCGCGTGGCGCTGAGCCACTTTCGCAACACGCGGCTGCTGGCCACGTTCACGGTCGGCTTCGGCATGCTGTTCACGCTGGTGGCGACGTTCACCTACGTGACGTTCTACCTGTCGGAGGCGCCGTTTCACCTGTCGACCGTGGGACTGAGCAACCTGTTTGCGATTTACCTGGTGGGACTGGCCGTCACCCCTGTGGGAGGGTACCTGGTGACGCGAATCGGGATGCGGCGCGGGATTCTGCTGGCGATTGTGCTGAGTATGGCGGGCGCGGCGATCACGCTGAGCCATTCGCTGTGGGTCGTCATCCTGCCGGGACTGGGGCTGGTGTGCACGGGGGTGTTCATCGCGCAGTCCACAGCGGCGAGCTACCTGCGCGTGGCAGCACCAGCGGGCGGTCGAGTAAGCGCCGCCGGACTCTACCTTTCTTCCTATTACATCGGGGGAACCGTGGGTGGCGTGGTTCCGGGGTGGGTTTGGCGCATGGGTCGCTGGCCGGCCTGCGTGGCGCTCACCGAAGGCGTGCTGGCGGTGATGATCGTGGTGGCGCTGGCAGGCTGGACAAACAAAAACTGGAGCACTCAGCAGGACTACCGCTCTTAGTGCAAGGGTGTCGGGGTCTTATTCCCGGACTACAGCCTTCACCAGGTTCCGTGGCGCATCGACGTTCACGCCGCGCTGCGTGGCGATGAAGTACGCGAGCAACTGCAGCGGAATGACTTCCAGGATGGGCAGCAGGAACTCATCGACTGCGGGCACGGCGACAGAGTAGCGACTGAGCGCGGCGGGCTCTTCGTCACCCTCGATATGGACGGAGAGGATCTCCGCGCCCTGCGTGTGCATGTCGCGCATCAGCGCGAGGGTCCTTTCGTAGCGCAGGGTGGAGTCGGGGTCGTTGCGATCGCGGGTCGCCACGATCACCAGCGGGGCTTCCGGACTGACCAGCGCATTCGGGCCGTGCTTCAGTTCGCCGGCGGGCAGTCCCTCAGCCTGCACGTAGGCGGACTCCTTGAGCTTGAGCGCGCCTTCGCGGGCGATGGCGTAGTGGATGGCGCGGCCGAGGTAGAGGAAGGTTCGAGCGTCGCGCAGACGGGTCGCGATGGACTCGATCTGCGATTCCCATTGCGGAAGACTCGTCTCAATCAAGTGCGGCAAGCGCTCCAACTGTTCGCAGTGCGCAGAGACACCCTGGGCGGTCATGCGTCCGCCGAGGCGTGCGAGGAAAAGCGTCAGCAGGTAGAGAACGCTCAGCTGCGTAGTGAAACTCTTGGTCGCAGGCACGGCTACTTCCCTGCCTGCCAGCGTGGGCAGCGAGGCGTCGGCTTCGCGCGCCATCGAAGAATCAGCGTTGTTGGTGATGGCGACGGTCTTCAACCCGCGCGCTTTGGCTTCGCGCAGCGATGCCAGCGTGTCGGCGGTCTCGCCCGACTGTGAAATGACGATGACGCCGGGGTCGTGCAGCGTGTGGGTGGAGCGGTACATATATTCGCTGGAATACTCGACGTCCACGGCGAGGCCGGCGTAATCCTCGAGCATGATTTCGCCGGCGAGCCCGGCGTGGCGGCTGGATCCGCTGGCGGCAATGACGATGCGCTGGCGTCCGCGCAGGGCGTCGGCAACGGTGGTAAAGGCGGCGGGATCCAAAGAGCCGCCGGGAGCGTAACGGGCCATGGTGGCGGCGAGCGCCTCAGGCTGCTCGTAAATCTCGCGCAGCATCGCGTGCGGGAAGGTGCGGGTAGAAGACATAGACACTTTGATCTTAGCGGATGCGTGCGGCGGACGAAGCGACGCGTTCAACCACAGAGGGCACAGGTAAGAACCCGAAAGACAACTTCTCTCTGGGTTCTCTGTGTCCTCTGTGGTGAATATTCCGATTACGGCTTGCGCCAGCGCAGCACAGGCTTACGCGCGGCGGTAGTTTCATCGAGACGCGAGACGCGCGTGGAGTGCGGCGCATCCAGCACGATCTGAGGATTTTCCTCTACTTCGCGCGCGATCTGGCGCATGGCGTCAACGAAGAGATCCAGTTCCTCTCGCGACTCGCTCTCCGTGGGCTCGATCATGAGCGCACCGTGCACGATGAGCGGGAACGAAACGGTGTACGGGTGGAAGCCATAATCGATAAGGCGCTTGGCGATGTCGCCGGTTCTGACGCCGTTTTTCGTCTGGCGGCGATCGCTGAAGACGACTTCGTGCATCGACGGCGTGGTGTAGGGAAGCTCGTAGAGATCCTGCAACTGGTGGCGGATGTAGTTCGCGTTGAGGACTGCGTCTTCGGTGGTCTGGCGGAGGCCGTCGGGGCCGTTCGCCAGGATGTAGGCCAGCGCGCGGACAAACATGCCGAAGTTGCCATAGAACGCGCGGACCCGGCCTACCGACTGCGGGCGGTTGTAGTTGAGATGGAGACGGCCGTCGCTGCCCTGTTCGATGACGGGCGCCGGCAGGAATGGCTCGAGATGCTGTTTGCACGCGACGGGACCCGAGCCGGGACCACCGCCTCCGTGCGGCGTGGAAAAGGTCTTGTGCAGGTTCAGGTGCATCACGTCGACGCCGAAGTCGCCTGGGCGCGTCTTGCCGCAGAGGGCGTTCATGTTGGCGCCGTCCATGTAGAGGAGCGCGCCTTTGGCGTGGAGGATGTCGGCGATGCGGTGAATCTCGTTCTCGAAGACGCCGATGGTCGACGGGTTGGTCAACATCAGTGCCGCCGTGTCTTCATTGACGGCCTGAGCCAGCGCTTCAACGTCGATGCCGCCGTTGGCATTCGACTTGAAATTGACGACCTCGTAACCGCAGATAGCGGCGGTGGCGGGATTGGTGCCATGCGCGGAGTCAGGAATGATGACGTGGCGGCGCGGATTGCCTTTCGCCTGGTGGTAGGCACGGGCCAGCAGAATGCCGGTGAACTCACCGTGAGCGCCGGCGGCGGGCTGCAGCGTAATCGCGTCCATGCCGGTGATCTCCAGCAGGCACTGACGCAGCAGCTGCATGATGGCGAGCGAGCCCTGGGAGAGTTCTTCAGGCTGGTAGGGGTGGGCCTCCGCAATGCCTTCAAGGCGCGAGACGAACTCGTTGACGCGCGGGTTGTACTTCATGGTGCAGCTGCCCAGCGGATACATGCCGAGGTCAATGGCGTAGTTCCACGTGGAGAGGCGCGTGAAGTGGCGGATGATCTCGATCTCGCTGAGTTCCGGCAACTCCGCGCTCTCGGAACGGGCTGCGTCGCCCAGCAACGACGCGGGGTTCACTTCGGGAACGTCGAGCGGCGCGAGGCGATAGGCTTTCTTGCCCGGCGCGGACTTCTCAAAGCTGAGGCCCTCGTTTTGCGTAAGGTGCGCGGCGACCTTGCGGGGCGTGCCGGTAAACTTTTCTGTCTGGTTCATTTCCATCCTGGTGGGTCAGTGACTGGTGCGAGGCTGAGGGTCGGCGATCCGATCATCGCGTCCAGCCTTCTTCATCAGGAAGGCGATCAGAAAGCCGCAAAGACCGTAGATCAAAACGTTGCTGAGTATCAGCAGGAGCGCGAAAGCAAAGCCCTCCGGCCGGTGATGTCTCTCAAAGCTGGAAAGAAGCGACGGAAGCACCGGCGTAAAAGCGCACAGCACATACCAGAGGCGGGGTGCGATCACGACACCTCCCTGTGCCGAGGCCGGCGCCAGGTAGAACTCATAGAGGACGACGCCGACGGGAATCATGCCGAGGACCGCGGCGACAGCTCCGTACCTGAAATTCCTGCGCACGATCCTCCTTCCTGCTCATGGCCGCAGCGGACTCTCGCGAACTATCGCGCAGCCACCGCGGCGGGCGCCTGGGCCAGCACAGAAGCGGCCTGATCCATCTGTTCGCGGGTGGTGAGCTCGGTCGCGCACCACAGGGTTGCGTTGCCCAGCTCCGGATACCAGCGATTGAGAGCGACACCGCCGATGATTTTGTTCTCCAGCAGACGAGCGTTGAGCTGCTCCGGAGCCTCGTCGGTCTGCAGAACGAATTCGTTGAAGCGCGGCGAGCGGGCAAAGAGCAGCGTGCCCTGCGCGCCGAGGGCCTTTGCGGCATAGTCGGCCTTGGCCAGGTTGTGCAGCGCCAGCTCGCGGATGCCCTCTTTGCCGTAGATGGTCATGAAGACGGTCGCCATGAGTGCGACCAGCGCCTGGTTGGTGCAGATGTTCGAGGTCGCCTTCTCGCGGCGGATATGTTGTTCACGCGTGGAGAGGGTGAGCACGAATCCGCGCCGGCCCTGCTTATCCTTCGTCTCGCCCACGAGACGTCCTGGCATCTGGCGGACGTATTTCTCCTTCGCGGCAATGACACCGCAGAACGGGCCGCCGTAACTGGACGCGACGCCGAAGGACTGCGCCTCCATGATGACGATGTCGGCTTCAACCGGGGGACGCACAATGCCGAGCGAGGCGGCTTCCGCGATGGCGACGACGAGCAGTGCGCCCTTCTTCTGGACGATTTGCGCGATGGCGGGAATGTCTTCAATCACGCCGAAGAAGTTGGGCGACTGCACCAGCACGCAGGCGGTCTGTTCAGTGACGGACTCCTCCAGCGCGGCGAGGTCGAGACGTCCGTCGTCGCTGTAGCCGATCTCCTGGGTTGTGTGGCCGGAGGCGGCCTCGCGATGCTGTGCGTAGGTGTGCATTACCTCGCGATACTCGGGGTGCACGGTGCGCGCGACCAGCACTCCGTCGCGTCCGGTGACGCGCATGGCCATCATCGCGGCTTCCGGGCAGGCCGTGGAGCCGTCGTACATCGAGGCGTTGGCGATGTCCATGCCGGTAAGCTCGCAGATCATGGTCTGGAACTCGAAGATGGCCTGGAGCGTGCCCTGAGTGATCTCCGCCTGGTAGGGCGTATAGGAGGTGAGGAATTCGCCGCGCTGGACGATGGCGTCGATGAGCACCGGCCGGTAATGCCGGTAGACACCCGCGCCGAGGAAGCTGGCGTAACCGTTGGCGTTCTGCGCGGCCGCAGCCTTGAAGTGATCGACGATTTCGGATTCGCCCATCTGGCGCGGGATATTCAGGTCGCGCGTCAGGCGGTATTCCTCAGGAATGATGGCAAAGAGGTCGTCAATGGAGGACGCGCCGATCTCGCGCAGCATCGCCGCGCGTTCAGCGTCGGATTTGGGAAGGTATCGCATAAATTCAGGGTGCAGCGTATAGCAGACAGCGTTCAGTATGCCGGCGGGTGGCTCGGTGCCTAGTGGCCGGTTTCTTCCTTCGCGTAGGCCTCGTAAGCATCGGCGGTGAGCAGCGCGTCGAGTTCCGACGGATTGCTCAGCTCGATCTTCATAATCCAGGCGGCGTGCGCGTCGGTGTTGATCTTCTCCGGGGAGGTGGTCAGCTCCTCGTTGATCGCGGTGACGGTACCGGTGGCTGGCGAGTAGAGGTCGGAGACAGCCTTGACCGACTCAACGCTGCCAAAGACTTTACCCTTTTCAACCTTGTCGCCAACCTTGGGCAGCTCGACAAAAACAATGTCGCCCAGGGAATCCTGCGCATGATCGGTGATTCCGACTGCCGCGGTCTTCTCGCCGGTTTGGATCCATTCGTGCTCGCGCGTGTAGCGGTAATTCGTGGGATAAGCCATAAGAGGAAGTTCTCCCTTTCATTGTACGGGCTGCCCGGAGTCCAGCCAGTCCCTGGTTGCCGTCAAATCGACACCGCCGGTGCGGTCTTTTTGGGCTTTTTGTAGAACGGGATGGGCACGACCCGTGCCTTCACAGGATTGTTGCGAATCTCGACGGCGACTTCTGTGCCCAGTTCCGTGAAAGCACGCGGCACGTAGGCCAGGGCGATATTTTTTTTCAGGAACGGAGCGGGCGAGCCACTGGTGACTGTGCCGATCGGCTTGCCCTCAAGGTCGAAGACGCGATAACCGTCACGAGCAATCCCGCGCTCGACGATCTCCAGAGCGACCAGCCTGCGCTCGGGACCGCCGGCCGCCTGGATTTTGGCGAGGGCATCGGAGCCGAGAAACGGGCCTTTCTCCAGCTTGCAGAAGCGGTCGAGACCGGCTTCCCACACGTTGATGCTCTCCGAGATTTCGTGGCCGTAGAGCGAGAGTGCCGCTTCCAGGCGCAAAGTGTTGCGCGCGCCCAGGCCGCAGGGCACGATGCCAAATTCCTTCCCTGCCTCGAGGACCTCGTTCCAGACGCGCTCGCTGGTGGCGACGTCGGAGGGGATATAAATCTCGAAGCCATCCTCGCCGGTATAGCCGGTGCGCGCGATGAGGGTGTTGGGAAGGCCGCAGACCGTGCCCCAGGTGAACCAGTAGAACTTTACCTTCGACAGGTCGGCGCTGGTCAGCTTCTGCAGCGTCTCCTGCGCGCGCGGCCCCTGGATGGCGAGCTGCGTGTAGTAGTCGCTGTAATCGCTCACGTGGCAGTCAAACGATCGCGCCTGAGTGCGGACCCAGTTGTAGTCCTTCTCGCGGGTGCCGGCGTTGATGACGAAGAGGTAGTCGTTCTCACTGAACTTGTGGACGATGATGTCGTCGACGAAGGTGCCCTCGGGATAGAGCATCGCCGAGTACTGGGCCTGCCCCACCTGCAGCCGCGCAGCGTCGTTCATGGAGATGTGCTGGACGGCAGCCAGGGAGCCCGGACCGCGCAGTTGAATATCGCCCATGTGGCTCACGTCGAAGAGGCCGACACCGGTGCGAACGGCCATGTGCTCGGCGATGAGGCCGGAGTACTCGACGGGCATGTCCCACCCGCCAAAGTCGACCATCTTTGCGCCGAGGCGACGGTGCACAGCGTTGAGGGCGGTTTTGCGGAGCGCGGCGGGGGCGGAGACGGTAGCGTCAGGCATAGGTTTTCCGAGGCAAGGCGAACTTTTAACGTTACAACCGGCCTGGTTGCGGGTCAATCGGCGGCCGTCGTGCTGCCGGTAGGATAAGAGCGTGCCCGAGCCTCTGTATCCGGTAGCGGCTGCGCTGGTCATCCTGCTGGCGGTGCTGCTGGTCTTCGGCTTCGCGGGCGAGGCCTGCCGGCGCACGGTGCATCGGCTGCCGCTGGGTGTGCGGATCGCGTTGCCCGCGTTGCTGGCGATGCCCTGGCTTGTGGTGGCACTCGGGACCGGGCGCTTCCAGCTGCGGTGGCTCGCGGTCTATCTGCTGGCGCCGCCTGCGATCGCCGGGCTGCTGACGATCGCCTCCCGGCTGGACCCCGAGCAACGCGGGCACTGGCTGGATTTCCTGGTGCTTCTGCCCCTGGGCCTGGCGGTGGACCTGCGCTGGCTGGAGCCAGCGTGGCCACCGCACCTGAGCGCCCTGGGCAAACTCACGCTGCTGGACGCCGGACTTTACGGCTTCCTTGCGGTTCGGCAGCTCAGCGGCGTCGGCTTCAATCTGCGCCTGCGCGGGCGCGATGCCGCAGTCGGCCTGCGCGAGTTCCTCTTCTATGCGCCCATCGCGATTCCCCTCGGTCTGGCCTTGGGGTTTTTGCACTGGCACGGGAGCGTGCGTCATCCCTGGCTGCTGGCCCCGTTGTGGGTCTTCAGCTTCTTCGCCGTGGCCCTGCCGGAGGAGATCTTCTTCCGCGGCTGGATGCAGAACCTGCTCGAACGCCGCATCGGACGTCTCCCTGCGCTGCTGGTTACCGCATGTCTGTTTGGGCTGTCGCACTTCAACAAGCGGACGGCTTTCTTCAACTGGCGCTATGTTTTGCTGGCTGGCATTGCGGGAATTTTCTATGGACGCGCGTGGCGCCAGGATCGCCGCATTGGCGCGTCGGTGATTACGCATGCCACTGTCGACACTCTGTGGGGTGCGCTGTTGCGCTGAGTTTGAGTTACACTGGCGGGCGACTTCGGCCGTGCCCCTACCCTGGTCGTGAAAGGAATCATTTCCGGTGAAGAATCTAAGAGCATATGTAACCGCGTTCATTTTGCTGGCGCTCGCCGGCGCAGCGTTCGGACAGGACCCCACCCTGGCGGCCACGCCGCCCATGGGCTGGAACAGCTGGAACCACTTCGCCGGCAAAGTAACGGACGCCGATGTGCGCGCCGCGGCCGACGCCATGGTGGCGAATGGCATGCGCGATGCTGGCTACATCTACGTGAATATCGATGACACCTGGGAAGGCCCCCGCAATGCCCAGGGCGAGATCACGACCAACAGTAAGTTCCCTGACATGAAGGCCCTGGCCGATTATGTTCATTCAAAAGGGATGAAGTTGGGCATTTACTCCGGACCGGGACCGAAGACCTGCGCCGGCTACCCCGCCAGCTACGGCCACGAGCAGCAGGACGCC
>JBAUZR010000503.1:0-1758 GCA_049585375.1 Acidobacteriaceae bacterium | reverse complement strand
GACCAGGTTCGATACACTGCTGAAAAGCCCACTTGATGTCGTCAACACGAACGAAGCACCGCCTGCGCAAATTCCGATTCGAGCGCCCGCAAAAGATCGCGGCAACCCTGCTGTTTCTTCTGCTGGTGCAGTGTCTGTGGGTGAGCGCGCGGGAGCCTCTGTCAGAAACCGACTATCAGTTTGCGCGCTGCGGGCGGGAGATCTGGGAGCATCCCTCACCGCTGGCGGGGTACTTTACCACCTGCGGCAATATTCACGACGGAACGCTGGCGTATCGAGCAGCGGGGCTACCGCTGACGCTGGAACGCATCCTGGCGGGGCAGGCTTCGACCACCTCCACATGGGAGATGCGGCATGAGGTGGGGGCGATCAAGTTCCTGCTGCGGCTTCCCTTCCTTCTGGCGGGGCTGGCGCTGGGCGCCTCTCTGTGGTGGGTGACGCGCAGGCTGTTCGGCAACGAAGGCGGCTACATTTCTCTGGCGCTCTATTGTTTTATGCCGGCGGTGGTGCGCGCGTGCACGGCGCCCAACAATGAAATTCTGGCAGCCTTTGGGCTGTTCTCAGTGATTTACACGGCAATTGGGGTCGCGCACGCGCTGCAGGGACCGCGGCACAAGTGGAGGCCGCGGATTGTGCTGCTGACGGTGGCTCTTGGATTCACGGCGGCGGCGCACATCTCGGCGTTTGTGCTGGCTCTCTTGTTCGCCATCGTTTTCATGGCGTGGGTGGCCGAGGGACGGCGCGCATACATTCCGACTCTGGTGCTGATCTGGGTGGTGGGCGCATTTTTCCTGCTGTTTGCGTCGTACGCGTTTCGGCCGGATGCCTTCAGCTATGTGTTTCGGAGCGCGGCAGCGCGGATGAGTTTGTCGCTGGAGCCGGCCCGTTGGTTCTTTGCGAATCCGGCGCATGCGGCGTTCACGGGGGCGCTGCTGGGTGCTCTGGCGCTGTATGCGGTCTCGAGGCGGTCGCGCTACTTCGGCAACACGACCCCGTTGCTGGTGGGGCTGCCGCTGCTGGTTCTGGTGACGACGGGGGTTCAGTCTGAGCCGTGGCTGTGGGGTCTGCCGTTTCTGATTGCGTTTGTGGGGGGCGTCTTCGCGGACGCGCTGGAGACGCGCGGGCGGAAGGCCTTCCTGTGGGCGACGGGGATGGTCGTGGTGGCGCAGGCGGTTTTATGTGTGGCGACCCTGGCGGGGATGATGGGATAGAGGCGGAGAGGACGGCGCGGATGAGGCTGCATGCGCAGGTGCTGGGCGGTTTGATGGCGGGGGCTGCGATGATCGCCGGTGCATCGGCCCAGACAGCGATGCCGGCGTGGTGCCAGGCCCTTCCCCGCCCTCAATACAAGGGCCTGCAGCGGGTGGAGGTGAGCGATGCGTGGTTCGAGGTCTATCGGGTTGCGCCTGGGGTATTCGCTGTTTACGAACCGCATCAGGAAGAAGAGGCTATCAGCTTTCTGATCGTGGGCAGTGCACGGGCCATGCTCTTCGATACAGGGATGGGGATCGGCGACCTGAAAGGCGTGACGGCGGAGCTGACCCGGCTGCCGGTGGTGGTGTTGAACTCGCACACGCATGACGATCACGTGGGCGACAACTGGCAGTTCGCCACCGTCTACGGCATGGATACAGCCTTCAGCCGGCGGAACGCGCTGGGGTCGCGCGAAGATGCCCAGGCTGAAATTCTGCCGGGGGAGATTTGCGGCAGCCTGCCGGCGGGGTTCGACGCGAAGACTTATGCAACGCAACCCTGGAG
>JBAUZR010000502.1:0-4583 GCA_049585375.1 Acidobacteriaceae bacterium | reverse complement strand
CTTCACCGGCACTTCTAACACCTATCTCGCCTACAAGCACGATCTCGAGGCGATTGGGACCAATGCGCATGAGATCCCGATGGCCCTGGCCGCTATGGCCGACAGCGATGCTGAGCTGAAGCAGTCGCAGTACAGGGTGCTCGAGATGTGGCAGCAGACCTATCAAGGCGAACTGCTCATCCTGCTGCCGGATACGTTTGGGACAACGCAGTTCCTGCGCGATGCGCCGGACTGGGTGGCGGACTGGACCGGTCAGCGGGCCGACAGCAAAGATCCAAGGATCGCGGGGGAGGAGTACATCGCGTGGCTCGAGCAGCGCGGCCGCGATCCACGGGAAAAGCTCTTTATCGCATCAGACTCGCTGGATGTGGATGACATTGTCGAGCTGCATCATGCCTTCTCCAAACGCATTCGGTTTGCGGCGGGGTGGGGCACTCTGCTGACCAATGATTTTCGCGACTGTAATCCGCAGGGCGGCAACTTCGATCCGCCGCGCCTGGTGTGCAAGCTGCAGGATGCGAATGGGCGGCCGGCGGTGAAACTGTCGGACAATCTCGATAAGGCACTGGGGCCGCCCGAGGAGATCGAGCGCTATCGAAAGGTATTTGGCACGGAAGGCATCGATCGGCGGCAGGTGCGGACGTAGGCCAGTCTCCGTCCGAGACAACGATCCCGACGCAATTCACCTCTTATTCACATTGCTGCAACAGCTAGGGTGGTTGCGTACGATGAAGGCTCTCGCAGATCCAACTCGGCTTCGGCCGTTCCACAAGCCCGATGGCCTTCTCCAGGTCATCATCGAAACACCTGCCGGCAGCCGCAACAAGTTTGCTTACGATCCGGAGCAGGGCATTTACATTCTCCGGAAGATCCTGCCTGCCGGCATGATCTTTCCCTGGGACTTTGGCTTCGTGCCGCAGACGAAGGCGCCGGACGGCGATCCCATCGACGTGCTGCTGCTCATGGATGAGCCGGCCTACCCCGGATGCGCTGTGCCGGCGCGCCTGATCGGAGTGATTGAGGGCGAGCAGCTGGAGGGCAGGAAAAAGAATCGCAATGATCGCCTGGTGGCCGTGGCTGATGCCAGCCACTCCTATGCGAACATCCGCCGTCTCAAGGATCTTCCCCGCAAGTGGGTGAAGGAACTGGAGGATTTCTTCGTCAACTACCACAGTCTGGAAGGCAAGGAATACCGCCTGCTTGGCTGCCATGGCGCCCAGACCGCGGCGCGGCTGGTGCAGGAGGCTCGCCGCAAGGCATGACCGACCTGCTGATTCGCTTCCTCGCGGGCGGCGCGGTGGTCAGCTTTTTCGCTACGCTGGGCGACATCCTTCGCCCCAGGAGCTTTGCCGGGCTGTTCGCCGCCGCGCCGTCGGTTGCTCTGGCGACGGTTGGGCTCACCCTTCACAGCAAAGGTCATACCTACGCCGCACTGGAGGGCCGCTCCATGCTTCTGGGGACGGCAGCGTTCCTGCTCTACGCCGCTCTGGCGGGCGCGATTCTGCGCCGCTCGCGGATGAGCGGGCTGGCCGCGTCGCTGGTTCTGATGCCGGTGTGGTTCGGCGTGGCGCTGGGTCTGTGGTTCGCAGTGGCAGGGAGGTTCTGAGATGATCCGGATCCGGCCATGGGCGATTCGGCGCACAAGCCCGCGGCAGTATCTGGCGCGGTTCGCGTTTGGCGGCGCGGCGACGGTATTGGCCGGTGTGATGGCAGAGCTTTTCGGACCGGGCGTGGGCGGCCTCTTTCTCGCGTTTCCCGCGATCTTTCCTGCGACCGTCACGCTCATCGAGAAACACGAGAGGAACAGGCTGGACAAGCCGGGCCGCAGCGGCGTCCTTCGAGGGCGGATGGCAGCCCGCATCGAGGCCAACGGAGCCGCGCTCGGCTGCATGGGGCTGTTTGGCTTCGCGCTGGCGCTGTGGCTGTTGCTGCCGCGGACGAGTGGGTGGATCGCGATTCCGGCGGCGACGCTGGCCTGGGTGGTGGTGGCAGTGGCGTTCTGGCAGATTCGCCGCCTGCGTTGTGCGTGGCGTCGGGCCCGGATTCGCTCGGCTGCTCGGCATGTCCACACGACCAATGCCCGGTGAAGGTGGGATCGCTCAGGCGCGCAGCCGCTCCACTACCAGCGGCGCCAGTTGCGAAACATTCCCCGCGCCCAGGGTGAGGATGGCGTCCCCCTCCCGGGCCTGCGCAACGGCCTGCGCGACCGCCGCGTCCGGCGAGGCCGCGTGGCGCACCTGGGGCGCATGGATCGCGGACACCAGTGCCTGCGCAGTCACGCCGGGGATCGGCTCTTCGCTGGCGGCATAGATGTCCAGCATCTGCACAGAGGAGGCATCGTCGAAGGCGTGCGTGAACTCTTCCATCAGATCGCGGGTGCGCGTGTAGCGGTGCGGCTGGAAGATCACATGAACACCGCCGTAGCCGCACTCCTTCGCGGCGCGCAGCGTGGCGCGAATCTCAGTGGGGTGATGGCCATAGTCGTCCACCACAGTGATGCCGCGCTCGCAGCCCTTCACCTGGAACCGGCGATCGACCCCACGGAATGACTTCAGCCCGGCGGCAATCGCTTCCGGCTTGATCTCGAGCTGGGCTCCAATGGCGACCGCGGCCGTCGCGTTCAGCACGTTGTGCTGTCCGGGGACGTGCAGCTCCAGCGGACCATAGACCTCTCCACCGACCGCGACCTCGAAGCGCGACCGGCAGACCCGCTCACCGCGGACGATCTCGCTGGCCGGGGGCGCGGGCAGCAGCCGTAAGACGAAGTCGGCTTTGGGGGATACTCCATAGGTGAAGACGCGCCGGTGCACCCGGGGGAGGATTGCCGCCAGCCGCGCATCGTCGGCGCAGGCCACGCACGCACCGTAGAACGGTACCTTGTCCATGAACTCGATGAAGGCGTTTTCCACGTCGGCCATGTCGCGGTAGCAGTCCATGTGCTCCTTATCGAGATTGGTCACAACCGCCAGAATCGGGGAGAGCCGCAGAAATGAACGATCGCTCTCGTCGGCTTCGGCAACAAGGTACTGCGACTGACCAAGGCGCGCATTGGAGCCCATGGTGTCCACGCGGCCCCCGACGACGACGGTCGGGTCGAGGCCACCAGCGGTCAGCACCGAAGCCACCATGGAGGTGGTCGTGGTCTTGCCGTGCATGCCGGCGATAGCGATGCCGTACTTCAGGCGCATGAGCTCGGCCAGCATCTCCGCGCGCTGGATGACGGTAATTTTGCGCGCCCGCGCCTCCACCACTTCCGGATTGTTTTCGTTGACCGCGGAACTGACAACCACGACGCCCGCGCCGACGACATTGGCCGCGGCATGGCCTTCGAAGACGGTCGCGCCGAGAGTCGCCAGCCGCTCGGTGACCTGCGACCGGCGCAGATCGGAGCCACTGACCGGATAGTTCAGGTTGAGCAGAATCTCGGCAATCCCGCTCATGCCGATGCCGCCGATCCCGATGAAGTGAACGCGCTGCGCCTTGGCGAACATAGTTCCAGACCTAAGGTAAATCAGTGGCGGGCAACGGCAGGTGCGCGCCCGATGCCCTTCCATGCTGTCCGCGATTTGCGCAGTAGGCTCGCGTTACTGAGTCCCGCCCGATCCCTGCGGCGGCCCCGTATGCAGCACCAGGTCGTCCTGATGGATGAACCGAACGTCCACGTCGAAGCCCTTCCGGCCGTTCCACTGCGCTTCGGTGATGGGGAAGTGGAAGATCATCTGACCTTCGACGACCTGGCCGGGAGTCATGGTGATGTCGTGCGGTATCGGGGCCTTCTGCTGCGAGTCGAGGGCAGGATAGGCCACGAAGACCTTGCGGTAGTCCGATCCGCTGGCGGCCAGGCTCTGCTCTACCTCGCCGTTGGGCAGGGTCAGGTTGCCGAACATATCCGACAGAAAGAGCGGCAGCTTCGTCGTGCTTTTGATCCGCACATTGGCGATCACGATCACTTCGTCGGTGATGTTGGGGCCCCCGTTTACACCGCCCAGCCCTGAGCCCGTGGAAAGCTCGCGGTGAATCGGATAGGCATAGAGCGACGTCACATCGCCCGAGTGCACCGGGCCGGTCCACGTGGCCCACAAGTACGCGCCGATGATCCCGGCCGAGACGACGATGGCCGCGATCACCGCGAACAATGGATGGATGCTGGACCCGTTTCTCTCAGACATCTTGCTCTCGCATTCTAGCTGAAGTCTCTCTCAGGCCGGCCGCCGCCGCAACGCGTCCAGAAACGCGTCCGGCTCCAGTGTATTCAGTACATCTTCTTTGCCCAGCCAGGCCCGCCGCAGTTGCCGGATCCCATACCGCATTTTGTCCAGATGGCTCGTATGATGCGAATCCGTATTGATGACGATGCGGCAGCCCAATTCTTTTGCCAGGCGCAGATCGCGGTCGCAGAGGTCCAGACGGTCGGGATAGGCATTGTGCTCCACGGCCACACTCAGCTCCGCGGCTCGCCGCAGGATCGCCGTCAGATCCAGCTGGTAGGGTTCGCGCCTCAGCAGGAGCCGTCCTGTAGGATGCCCCAGGATGCACACATGCGGATTCTCCAGCGCCCGCAGGATACGTTCCGTCATCTGCGC
>JBAUZR010000501.1:0-3149 GCA_049585375.1 Acidobacteriaceae bacterium | reverse complement strand
GAGCTGGTGGCGTCGTTGGCCAGAATGATGGCGTCCATCCTGTGCTCGGCCATCAGTTGCTTCGCGCGCTCAATGCGCCCCAGCCGCTCCTGATTGCTGATCGGCTTCACGCGGCCGACGAACGAAGGCAAGGCCGCGATCGGAGCGGGGAGTTGCCCCGGCGAATCCTCCCCTGCAGCTTCGCCGAACGAGGGCAGGGAAGCGGCTGCCGCGGCCGACGCCGCCGATACCCGCAAAAACGAACGCCGTGAAATCATGCTGGCTCCTGTTACAAATACGGTCGGCCTGGTTCTCAACTCTGCAGGCTTCGAAAAACTGGCTTCGAAAAACGTAGAAGAAGACTACCTGATTGGCTGCGAATTGTATTTGTCGCGCGCCGGCGCCAGCGTCCTCGCAATCCACACAAACACCGGGATTTCCACCAAAATATTGCTCTTGCGCAGCAGGGAAATTGTGAGAGTATCACTTCAACGGAAGAGCAATCTTCCCGCGAAGAAAGCAGAAAGCGGCCTTCGCGAGTGCTGGCAACAGCGCTCACAACCCGGCGGGAAACCGGCGGGCGAATGTCGGCAGCCACGAAGCTTTTGCAGCGAGTGTGAGCACGGATGGGTGCAGGGAAACGCGGGCTTCGGCCTGCATCTCCCGATCCACCTCGGGTTCACCTACCGCGGCGATCCGGTCCCGAACCCGGATCTTCGAAAATCGGAAAAGTGGGGGGCGGGTTCCCGCAAGGGAGTTCGCCCTTTCGCTTTTTTGCGCGGTTCGCGAGCGCTGAAGCGAATGAGGGTCGGGAACCGTATACTTCCCCCCAAATGAAATTTCGCCGCCCCGCGTTGCTCCTCCTCCTCGTCGCTGCGCTTGCTGCGCCGGCCTTTGCCCGCGTCACCGGCATTGACATTCTTCGTCGCGAGCCCGTGCTCGGCGGGATGGCGTTCGGCCCAGGCGGTCCATACGAAAAAATCGTCGCCCGCGTCCACTTTGCCGTGCGACCCGACGACCCGCACGACCGCGGCATTGTCGATCTGGCGCTTGCGCCGCGCAACGCTCAGGGCGAAGTCGAATTCTCCGCCGACCTGTGGATGCTGCGCCCCGTCCACGGTGGTAACGGCGCGCTCCTGCTGGAAATTCCCAACCGCGGCGGCAAGGGCATGCTGCGCCTCGTCGACGGCGGCTGGCCCTCGTCCGACCCCACCAATTCCTCCGACTTCGGCGACGCCTGGCTGCTGCGCCAGGGCTACACCGTGGCCGATCTCGGCTGGCAATGGGACGCGCCGCCAGGCGGGTTGCGCCTCTACGCTCCTGTTGCCACCAATCACGGCCAGCCCATCACCGGCCTGCTCCGCGACGACTTCACTCCGGTTGCTGCCACGACTGACTGGCCGCTCGGCCACATCATCGTCGGGCGCATGGGCGGCACCGAGTACCCGGTTGCGAATCCTGATGACCCGCGCAACGTGCTCACCGTCCGCGACACGCCCACCGGTCCACGCACTGTCATCTCGCGCACGCAGTGGAACTTCATTCCGCCCGGTGCGCCGCGCTTCGTCCCCATCGCCCAGGGTCGGCGTCTCGAGGCTCCGCATGGCTCCATCCATCTCAATGGCGGATTCCAGCCCGGGCGCATTTATGAATTGGTTTATGTGGTGAAAGATCCGGTCGTCGCCGGACTGGGCTTTGCTGCCGTGCGCGATTTCGTCTCGTGGCTCAAGTACGGCAACAACAGAGGCCCCGCCCCCCAGGCCGTGGCCGCCGCCCCCATGCCGGAGATCCCCATACGCATCGCCCCGGTGGAACGCGCTTACGCGCTCGGTATCTCGCAATGCGGACGCTGGCTGCGCACTCTGCTCTACGAGGGATTCAATCAGGACGAGCAGGATCGCATGGCTCTCGACGGCATCCTCGCGCACGTCGGCGGCGCCGGACGCGGCAGCTTCAACGTCCGCTTCGCGCAGCCCTCGCGCGACGCTCAGCCCATGTCATCGATCTTCTGGCCTACCGATATTTTTCCCTTCACGGGCCTTCCTGAGCAGGATCCCGCGCAGCCGCACGCCGCTCCCCAGGGTCTGCTCGATCGCACCCGCAATGAGAATGTTCTGCCGAAAATCTTCTTCTCGCATACCTCGTACGAATACTGGGGGCGCGCCGCCTCGCTCATCCACACCACCGCCGACGGCCGCCGCGACATGCCGCAGGACCCCAACGTCCGCATCTACTTCTTCGCTGGGCTGCAGCATTTCAGCGGACCCTTCCCGCCCCAGCGAGGCGCGGGCGAGCTGGCCAGCCAGAATCTCGAGACGCCGCTGCCTATCCGCTGGTTCTGGCGCGGCATGATCTCCAACATGAACCGCTGGGTCCGCGACGGAGTCAACCCGCCGCCGACTACGATCCCGCACATTGCCGACGGCACTCTCGTTCCACTCGACAAGCTGGCCTTCCCGGCTATCCCGGGTGTGCGGGTTCCGCGCAACATCAATCAGGCCTGGCATCTGGACTTCGGACCGCACTGGCAGCAGACCGGAATCCTCTCCGTGCAGCCGCCGGTGGTGGGCGCAGCGTTTCCGGTACTGGTGCCGCAGGTGAACGCCGACGGCACCGACCGAGCCGGCGTGCACCTGCCGGAGATTGCCGTGCCGCTGGCTACCTACACGGGCTGGAACCTCCGCGACCCCGCCACCGGCGCATCTGACCGTCGCGTGTCTTTTCTCGGTTCCTATTTTCCGTTTGCAAAGACTGCGGCTGAGCGCAAGGCGGCGGGCGATCCGCGGCCTTCCATCGAAGAACGCTATCCCGGCGGCCGCGACCAATATCTCGCGCGCTACAAGGAGTCAGTGGATGCGCTGGTCCGCGCGCGCTGGATTCTGCCGGAGGATGCCCCAGCCCTCATGCAGCAGGGCGCGGCGGAGTGGGATTATGCGATGAGGTGAGCATCGCCGTTCATGAGAATGCAGAGTCCGTTATTCTGGATCGCCGCTTTTGGCGGCGATGAAACCGGAGATGCCCGTATGATCCGGACCTCTTCGGGTTTCCTCACCGCTGAGCCAACTGAAACCCAGCGCGGAACTGCGCGTCGGTGGACCCCCACCCTGGCCGGTTCCTTCGCCCAACTGGAGAAACTCGATGCCCCGCGTCCTGCTCGCTCTGGCCTTCGC
>JBAUZR010000500.1:0-2059 GCA_049585375.1 Acidobacteriaceae bacterium | reverse complement strand
GCTCAGTGGACGCACCTCGTCCAGCAAAGGTTCCGTGTCGGCTTCCAAGCAGTACCAGAAGCATAAGGAGCCTCTCTTTGAAGAGAAGGTCTTCTTCGATCTCCAGAATGCACAGGCCGTGGTCGTCGCTTTCGATGGCGTCAGCCCATTGCCTCCTACCTATTGCTATCTCAAGCCCGACTTCTTGCCCGTCACGATGTCCTGGTTCGACCAGGAGAGGATCGCCTTCGACCCAGAGAGGATACCCGGTGAGTTTTGAAGTCATCATCCCATTCCTCAAACCCATTGAGCATCTGCTCGTCAGCCGCACTGTCTCCGAGATCATGGTGAATCCTGATGGCTCAGTCTGGATCGAAGAAAAGGGCCACATCATATTGCAGCCAGGCATCCGGTTTGACGATGGAGCGCTGATGACAGGTCTTGAAGTGATTGCCAATCGCTTCGGCAAGAAACTCGATGCGGACTCGCCCATCCTGAACCTGCGCCTGCCCGATGGCAGCCGCATGGCGGCGCTCATCCCGCCTGTAGTCAATCCCCAACCCATGATGACCATTCGCAAGTTCACCTCGCGCGACTTCACCATGGACGATCTGATCGAACGCAGAATGCTCACTCCAGAGCAGGCGCAGCGACTCACGGACGCGATTCGTCGCGGCGACAATGTGCTGATCTCAGGTGGAACCGGGGTCGGAAAAACGACTCTGACCAATGTCGTCGCCGGTTTCATCCCTGACAACGACCGTATTCTCATTCTCGAAGACGTGGCCGAGCTATATATAAGGAAGCGGCATGTCATCTCGGCTGAAGCCCAGCTCGATACCCATAAAAGCCAGATCGGATTCGCAGACCTGCTCAAGGCTGCTCTTCGCCACAGGCCGGACAGGATCATTGTTGGGGAGATTCGCGGCCCGGAGGCGCGCGTCTTTCTCGACGCGCTCAATACCGGACATCGCGGGTCGCTCTCAACGATTCACGCCAACAGCGCCGATGATGCTCTGCGCCGCCTCGCCCAGCTTGCCATGCGCGGTTCGGGCGGTGTCCCACTAGAGGATGTTATGGAAGAATGCAGCCGGTCCATCGACCTGATTGCGCACGTTGCCAATCGGGATGGTTGGCGGCACGTCACAGAAATTCGCGCTCCCATGAATTCACCGAGGGCATCCGATAGAAGTTGTGACTCTTTTAGGGCGCCGGGACCTCCCAGCCCTGGTTGGTCAACTGGAGGTCAATGATCTCGTCCGACTTCGATATTCCGCTGACTGTAGTTCTCACGTCTCCGAACTCGTGCTGGACATCGGGTCGCTCTGCCCAGGGTGCGAGGTCTGCGATTTTATAGGTGTAGGTGATCTCAGTCTGCGTGGCTCCGCCCACCGTCGCGGGCTCTGTCCATTTGACGATCGAATCGATCATCTTCTCTCCATAACAGAAGCTGACCGTTTGCCCGAAGATGCCGGGAGTCTTTTGGAGGTATTTCTGCCCCTCCGCAGTGAGTTCGTAGCGTTTTACGGGGCGCGCTCGAGTGGGGCCGTGCAGAGCATCCAGCATCCGATGAACGACCGCGGTCGTATTGCTCGAACGTACCAAGCCAGCCCGTTCCAGCACGGCCATCTGCATAGCAGTATCGGACTGAAGCCTCTGCTCAGACTCGGTAATATCCACAGGAAACTCCCGCCCAATCCCCGTACAGGATTCACCATTTTTCGCCAGATATTGGTTGATCGCTTTCCTAAAATTGGCACCACTCGGTTTCTTCGCGCTATTGCACGCGGTGAGGGCGAGCATGCAGGCTATAAGGGCTACAGATAAGCGCATGGAGTGTTCCTCCGAATAGTTGATTGAATTGCCCTTACAGCAGGCACCTGCTAGGTCAGCCGGGATTCGCACGTAGAGCCGCAGTCTCGGCCCATGCCAAATCCACAAAATCGTTTATGAGTTTCTGATCGTGATCCCGGCGAGTAAGTATCCCGCTCTTCACAGTAAGCAGCCGATCGGAGAGCGGCCTTACCACAATGTCGAAGCGGTGTGACATTGCTGAGAACTTCGTCATCAGCGCTACACC
>JBAUZR010000499.1:0-8318 GCA_049585375.1 Acidobacteriaceae bacterium | reverse complement strand
GAGTGCAACGGGAAACCGCGGCACAAAGGGTACGAAGGTCATGGGCCGGGGTGCTCAAGGCTGAATCTGATCCGTGGCGATCGCGGGGAATCGCTCGCGCTCGAATTGGTCAGGCCTGATAGAGGGCGTGCACATCGGAGGAGCAGATGCGGTTACCGCCGGCGCGTTTGGCGGCGTACATCGCCTGATCGGCGAGGTGGGTGATGCTCATCGCACTCTGGCCGGAGGAAGGATAGATGGCGAGGCCGATGCTGACCGAGCCGCGAATCAGGTGATGCTCAATGAGGAAAGGCGCTTCCATGGCGTGCACGAGGCGGTCGGCGATGACGCGGGCGAGAGTGGGGTCCTCGAGCTCAGTGAGCACGGCGACAAACTCGTCGCCGCCGATGCGGCCGATGATATCGCCGCTGCGCAGGCAGGCGCGGAAGCGGTGGGAGACCTCGATGAGGTAAGAGTCGCCAACGCGATGGGTGAACGAATCGTTGACCGACTTGAAGTCGTCGAGATCAAGGTAGAGGAGAGCGGCAAAGGAGTGGTTTTCCGCGGCTTTGCGGAGAGCCTCCTCGAGGCATTCCTCGACGACGGAACGATTGGGCAGGCCGGTGAGCTGGTCGTGCCGGGAGCGGTGGAGCATGTCCTCGTAAAGGCGGCGGTTATCGATGGCGATAGCGGCGAGGTTGCAGCCAAATTCGAAGGCCTCGTTATGCAGGGGGAGAGGAGCTCCGTTGCGGCTGCAGAAGGTCATGGTGCCGAGGATTTCTCCGCGGCTGGAGAGGATGGGGCGGGACCAGAGGTGGCCGCCCTCGGGATGGCCGGTGAGGCCGCGGGAGCGGACGGCCAGGGCGCAGATCTCAGGACTGAGGGAGGGGTCGATGGTCTGCAGGCGGAGGAGTTCGGCCGGAGACAGGCCGGGGCCGACGGTGAGCAGGAGCATGCGGTCGACGAGGACGTGGGTATAGCCGAGGGTGCCGGGCCACATTTCTTCAGCGCAGGCCTGAATAGCGGAGAGGACTTCCGGCAGGGGCTGGAAGCTGTTGATGAGTTCGAGGATGTGGCTGCGTTCGCGTTCCAGGCGGGCAGCGGTGCTGAGGCGCGTGGCCTCGAGCTCGCTCTTTTGGCGAAGGAGGGTTTCGTGGGCGAGGAGGCGGCGGCGCAGGATCAATCCCCAGGCGAGCGCGACGAGTGCCAGGCCGAGTACGGCGGAGGTGACGATGAAGAGGTGTCCGAGCGTCCACCAGGAGGCGGGACGAAGGACGGCGAGGTCGGCAGGAGAGCGAATGCGCAGCTGAAAGTTCTCGACCTCACCCCAGAAGCCGCGGAAGTGCACGGCGCAGACGCCGGTGACGCGCAGGCTGGTTCCGGGCGGGTAATAGGGGATGGGATCCGGGTCGTGAGTGCGCTTGCGGAAGACCACCTGCAGGGTCTGATTGCCGGAGCGGAGGAAAAGAATGTGGGCGTGGTTCTCGCGAGTCTGCGAGATCACGGTGCCGTCGAGGGTCAGGAGCCGGTTGGTGTAGAGGCCGGTCATGGCGTCGGCGAAGGTGATGGGCCGGGAGACGGGAGCGCCGCGAGCGGGCAGGGGAGTGAATTGCCCGAGTTCCATGGTGGTAGCGCCTTCGGTGGCGGCGGCGAATCCGGTGACGCTGACGCGCTGTCCGATGAAGAGGTTGTCGACCTGGCGGGTGTGAATGAGGAGGGCGCTGGTGCCATCCTGGATGACGAGCAGCTCGCCGGGATCGTAGAGGGTGACGGTGCCGGTGGTGATGACGCGGTGCCAGGGACGGAGGCTCTCGTTGGAGAGGAGGAGGTCGGCCACGGATATGGTGGTGGATGGAAAAGATTCGGAGAGAAGCGGCGAAAGGAAGGTAATGGCCGAGGCGCTGTTCACGTTGAGCCGCAGGCCGACAATGCGCTCCTCAGTGGCGTCAAAGGTGCCGCCAACGACGCCGGCGACGCGCACGCGGGCATCGAGGAGGCGAGCCGGATCAAAGTTGGGGAAGTCACTGACGGCAACGTCGACCATCCTGCCGTGAGATTCGAGCTGCAGCAGGTAGATGCCGACACCGCCGGAGCTCTGGAACGATGCGGCGCGAATGGTGCCCTCGAGGGAAATGTAGCGGCAGTCGTTCTGGTGAAGGAGGGCATGCGCGTAGTTGAGCAGAACGGGATGGGGCAGGTGGCCGGGAGCGAGCAGGCGGATCGAGGAAGCCTCGATTTGAGTGGTGTAGCCGGCGGAGCTTTTCCCGATGACTTCGACGAGGGAGCCGGGTGGGATGTTGTAGAGCTTGTTGGGCAGGATGTAGATCCAGCTTTGGCGGTCCTGGATGAACATGTCGGCGTCGGGGAAGCCGTTGTAGGTGATGACGCCGGTCACTCGGACGGGCAGGCTTTTGGCCGCCTCGGCATAAGGCAGATTGCGGACGGCGGCGATGGTCGTGAGCGGGTGAGCGGTGGTCTGACCCGGCAGGCAGACGGGGATTGCCAGAAGGCTGAGCAGCGTTGTCCAGCGGAGGACGATAGAGCGGAGCGACTGCGGTTCCGGCACGGTGTCGAACGGATCCTTTCGACTCTTGACTATCGCCGGATGGAGGGCGTGCGTACATTCCCCAAACGGGGCGTTTCGGTTACTAAGGTGCTGAATTCGGCGAGTTGGAGGGACGGTCTGGCTCCCGGGCGGACGCTGCGGGGTTGCTTGCGGCGCAGGAAAACGGACCGGATGCGATTATCGAATCCCCTGGGCTGCCGGTGGCTGGGAGCGGCGGACCTGGTCGAGGAGCGTGACGAGATCTTCCAGGTGGCGCGGTTCGGTGCGGTAGTTGGTGATGCAGGCGCGGAGGGCGGGGCGCTGGCTGGCTCCGAGCTGGATCGTGGAGATCCAGGCCTGACCGGAGGCGACGACGGCGTTGGCGATGGCCTGGGTTTGCTCGAGGGTCCAGGTGCTGTGCGCGTCGGTGAAGCAGACGAGGGGCAGCGGGGTGTTGTTGACCACGCTCCAGTCACTAACGAGGAGTTTGTGGCGGAGGAGATCGCCCATGGCGGTCTGGTGGCGGATAGCGGCGGCATAGCCATCCCAGCCGGCGACGGCGAGGCTGAGGAAGAGTTTGGCGCCGGTGAAGCGACGGGACCATTGCAGGGAGTGCGAGAAGGGATCGGTGACGGGGAGCTGCGCAGCTTCTTTGGGCATGTAAGCAGTGTGGGTAGAGAAGGCGCGCGTAAGGATGTCGGGGTGGCGAGTGAGGAAGAGGCCGGCGCCCATGGAGACGGAGAGAAATTTGTGGGCGTCAAAGGTGATGGAATCGGCCTGGTCGATGGCAGAGAGGTGGGGGCGGAGTTCGGGGACGAGAGCGGCGGCGCCTCCCCAGGCGGCGTCGACGTGAAACCAGAGATCGTGTTCGCGGGCGACGTCTGCGAGTTCGGGGAGGGGATCGAGAGCGCCAGCTCCGGTGGTGCCGGCGGTGGCGACGACAAGAAAGGGCGCTTTGCCGGCGGCGATGTCTTCGGCAATGGCGGCGCGGAGGACGTCGGGCTTCATGCGGAGGGAGTCGTCGACCTCGATGGTGCGGAGAGACGCGGAGCCGAGTCCGCAGGCGCGCGCGGCTTTCAGGAATGAGTGGTGGCTTTCGGCGGATGCGTAGAAGACGGGATCCGCGCCGAGTGCACGGAGGCCGGATTCGGCGAGCTGCGGCCAGCGGTCGGCGAGGGCCGCGAGGACGGCGGTTTGATTGGCTTCGGCGCCACCGCTGGTGAAGACGCCGTCAGCGGAGCCGCGGGACCAGCCGAACTTCTCAGCAAGGGAGCGGACGAGGTGGAGCTCCATCTCGGAGGCGAGGGGGCTGTGGCTCCATGCGGCGAGCTGCGGGTTGAAGGCGGCGACGAGCGCGTCGGCGGCGATGCTCATGGTGGTGGACGCCGGATTGAAGAGTCCGTAGTAGCGCGGGTGCGGGGTGTGGACCTGGTCGCGGGAGAGAGAGGCGGTAAAGCGGCGGAGAGTCTCGTCGGGCGGGGTGGGGCGGGAGAAGTCGAAGGATTCGGCGACGGCGCGAATGCGGGTGGCGTCAAGCTGGGGCGAAACCGGCAGGTCTTCGACGCGGGTGAGATAGGCCTCGATGACGTCGGTCAGGGCCTGCCAGAGGGCGGCGCGGGTGTCGGGATCGAGGAGGAGGATATCGGCGGCAGAGAGAGCGGGTGTTGGATTTTCAGGCATAAGGCAGAAAGTGGAGCAGCGATCATTGTCGCCGGGAGGGGTTGAAAAGGGCAAAGGGCCGATCGGAAAGGTGCGGTACGAAGGTTAGATCCGAGTCCTCCCACCCTGTCGCAAAAAGCGCGACAAGGGCGGGGCACCCGGCTTCGCTCGGGAATAGATCGTACTTCTAGTCGGCGCCCTGGTATTTCACGCTGCAGCCGTAGGGGCGGGTGTAGTCGGGGGAGATGGGCTTGTGGGCCATCGCGTCGGTGAGAGCGGCGGTCACGTAGTTTTTCGAGGCCGGTATGTCGGAGACGTCGGTGGTGGGGTGGTCGTCGATGGCTCCGGAGTAGAGCAGTTTGCCGGAGGGGTCGATGACGTACATGTCGGGGGTAGTCTTCGCGTCGTAGAGGCGGCCGATGGTGCCGTTGGGATCGAGGATGGCGGCAGTGGGGTCAGCATGGACCTTTTCGATGTAGGCGTTTTCCTGGGCAGCGGTCATGTAGCCCTGCTGGCCGGGCGCAGAAGAGAGGATGGTGAGCCAGACGATGCCGCGAGCGGTCCATTCCTTCTGAAGCCTCTGCATGTTGCCACTGTCGTAGTGCTTGCGGGTGAAGGGGCAGCCGTTGTTGGTCCACTCAAGGACGACGAATTTTCCGCGGTAGTCAGAGAGGTGGTGGGTTCGGCCGTGGGAGTCAGTGCCGGTGAAGTTGGGAGCGGGATCGCCGACGCGAGCGGCTGCGGCCGCTGTGAGGGTGAAGGCGAGGATGACGGAGAAAAGGGTAGCGAGGGAACGGCGGCGCATGGGGAATCCTCCGCGAGGAATGGTCTGAAGAGTTGGACGCGCATTGGACGGGGAGGGCCGCACAGGGGAGGTGGGAAAAGGGTGGGAAGTCCGCGCTTCAGTTCAGGATGACATTTGTGTTTGGGTTGTACCAGCGGAGGACGCGGAGGGCGCGGAGGGTAATCCAGCGGCTGGGCTGGCCGGGGGATTCGGGAAAGGGGAGGACGAGGGATTCGTTGTGGGTGGCGTCGAGGAGCCAAAGGCCGTCGGGTTGTTGGCGATCCTGGACGATTTGCAGGGCTCCGATCATGCGCGGGTCGGGGGACAGGCCGGCGTCGCGGAAATAGTCGAGGGCGCGGAGGACGTTGTAGGTATAGCGGGGCGGGAAGGCGAACTGCAGGAAGGAGGGATCGGCGATGTCGCCGGTGGAGAGGCGTCGGTGGAGCGAGCGCTGGAGGAGGTACTCTTCGGCGCGGCGGCGGGCGGCGGCGATTTGAGAAACGAGTTCGTGCGCGGGAGTGAGGGCGCGCTCGGTTTCGAGGAGGCCTTCGAGGACGCAGATGGTGGTGTGGAAGGAGGAGCGCTGACTTTTGGGGGCTTCACAGTTCCATCCACCGTCAGGGAGCTGCTCGGTGAGGAGACGGCGGGTGAGGGTCGCGGAAGGGTGGCGGAAGTAGCCGCCGAGGGCGAGGACGGCTCCGTTGATGCAGGGCTCGACTTCGCCTTCGAAGAAGGGATTGCCGCCGTGTTCCGGTGAGCGCAGGTCCCAGCGGCCGTCGGGGCTGTTCCACTGCAGGCTGGTTTCGAGGTGGGCGATGGCGGCGGTGAGGACGGGGTCGGTGGGATCGATGCCGGTGGCGCGGAGGAGCTGCAGGGTGAAGAGGGTGGTGAGCCAGGTGGGTGAGCCCGTCCGGCGCCAGGCTCCGTCGGGGTGCTGAGCGGAGAGGATCGCTGCGGCGATGCCTTCGCGCGGGAGGCGGGCGCGCTCGGCGGCGATGGCTTCAACAGAGGCGTCGGTGAGGTCGCGGAGGGTCTGCCAGCGGAGGGCCGGGTCGGCGTCGGATCTCAGCAGCCAGTTGAGGGTGGGCGCGGTGGTCACCGTGGAAGGATAAAGGACCTTCCCACCTTGTCGCCAAAAGCGGGCGACAAGGATGGGCAGGCAATCTACGCCTATGGAGCGTTTGGGGCGGAAGCGGTTTGTGATTTGGGGAGGGAATTGAGGGCGTCAAGGACGATGCCGGGGGTCAGGACTTCGGGTAATACGTGGGGTGGGGCGGATGGGTCAGGGAGATAAAGGACGTAGGTGGGGACGCCGCTGCGTCCGAGGGAGGCGAGCTCCTGGGTGATGGTGGGGTCCTGGTTGGTCCAGTCGGCGCGGAGGACGGCGGCACCGGAGTCGTGGAGATGCTGCTGGACGTCGGAGCGGTCGAGGATGAGGCGCTCATTGACCTGGCAGGAGAGGCACCAGCTGGCGGTGAAGTCGATGAAGACGGGGCGGTGCTGGGCGCGGAGCTCGGCGAGGCGGGCCGGGGTGAAGGGCTGCCACGCGCTGCCAGGGGGCATCAGATGGCCGTTATTGGTCGCCATGACGGTGACAAATCGGGTGGGCGGCGGCATGGCGTGAAGGATCGAGACGGGGATGGCGACGGCGGCGGCGATGACGAAGGCGGCGATAACGGCGGGGCCGGTGCGGCCGGGCCAGCGGCCGAGGAACCATCCTGCGATGGCGAGGAGGAGGAAGGCGGCGAGGAGGGCGATGAGGGAGAGGCCGGATCCAGCGACGCGAAGGTAGACCCAGACCAGCCAGATGACGGTGGCGAAGATGGGGACGGAGACGGCCTGCTTGAGGACTTCCATCCATGCGCCGGGTTTGGGGAGGAGACGCGCCCATCCGGGGAAGTACGCGAGGGCGAGGTAGGGGACGGCGAGTCCAAGGGCGAGCGCGGTGAAGACGATGAAGCTGACGATGGCCGAGTGAGAGAGCGCGTAGCCGATGGCGGCTCCCATGAACGGCGCGGTGCAGGGGGTGGCGACGACCATGGCGAGGACGCCGGTGAAAAAGCTGCCGGCGTAGCCCCGCTTTTGCGCGAGCGAGCCGCCGGCGCTGGTGAGGGAAAGGCCGATCTCGAATTGTCCCGCGAGGGCGAGGCCGAGGAAGAAGAGGAGCATCGCCATGAGGGCGACGAAAACGGGCGACTGGAACTGGAATCCCCAGCCGAGCTGGCGGCCGGCCGCGCGGAGGATGAGCAGGACGGCGACGACGATCCAGAACGAGACCAGGATGCCGAGGGTGTAGACCCATCCATGGGCGCGGAGGCGGTGGCGCTCGTGCTGGCCGGACTGGACGAGTGCGAGGCCCTTAATGAAGAGGACGGGGAAGACGCAGGGCATCAGGTTAAGGAGGATGCCGCCGAGGAAGGCGAGGCCTGCGATGCCGGCGAGACTGGCCGCCGAAGTGGAGGCGACGGTTGTCGCGGCAACCGTACCGGGCGAGGCATGAATGATGAAAGCTGCCCCGCCAGGGAGCTCGACGAGGCCGTTCAGTTGCGGAGGCGGCTGGCGGAGATTGTCATCTTTGGTCAGGGTGAGCTGGACGCCGCTGGAGAGAGGTTTGGCTGGCTGGGGCGCGGCGTTGGCGAGGATGTTCTGGTCGAGAGGGAAAAACTGCGCCGAGGCGACGCGGGTGCCGGTGGAGATGTCGAGGACGAAACCTTTGGGCGTGGAGCCGAAGCGGGCGGCATCAGAACCGGGCAGCGGCTGAGGAAGCTGGTCGCGAAACTGATTGATGAGGGACCCGGCGGTGGCGTCGGTAGTCGGGATTGCGGGGGCTTTGGGGAGCGCGGTGCGGGTAACGGCGAGATCGCCCTTGCCGGGGATGCAAACTTCGCGGCAGACGAGCCAGGACACGTGGGCAGCGAGGGTGGCCTGGGGCGCGGAGGGGTGGTAATCGGCGGCAACGTGGACAGGGACCGGAAAAACGACCTGGTTCTCATAGCCGAAGTCCATGAGAGGACCGAGAGGCAGGCGCCGCGGCGGAGGGAACTGGAGGGGATCGGCGGTAACGCCGACGGGGAGATGCCACTGCACTTTGGGAGGCTCGCCGGAGTCGCCTGCGTTGATCCAGTAGACGTGCCAGCCGGGCTCCATGCGGAAGTCGAGGCCGGCGGTAAAGGACTGGCCGGGGTAGATCTGACCCGGGGGCACGAGAAGGGTGACGGTGAGATGGGGTGCCGTGAGGGTGGGGGCGGCGGCGGAGGGGACGGTCGCGGCGCAGGCCGTCAGAGAAGCGATGAAAAGAGCAAAGAGCGAGAGACAGTGGAGACGCGGGCGCATGCGGAAGCTTTCTGATTC
>JBAUZR010000498.1:0-11049 GCA_049585375.1 Acidobacteriaceae bacterium | reverse complement strand
CCTCTTCGTATCTGACCCTGTCCTCGGGGTGAATCCGCTGCAGCCGTTGTTTCCAGGTGGGCATTCCGTCTTTGGGATCAAAACCCTGGAGGCGATGCCATTCCGCTGAAAGATGGATGGGTTTCATTCCAACCGTGTCAAAAACCCAGCTCCCGATGTTGGCCACTCTTTGCGCCTGTGCCAGGTAAGTTTCAGTCCGCTTTAAAGCTTCCTCAGCGCGTATGCGTTCCGTGATATCGACCATCGTGCCCACCACTTGAACAAGCTCCCCGTTGGGACTTAAAACGGGATGACCGGTGCTGTGAATGTGTCTTACGGTCGCGTCCGGTTTAACGATTCGAAATTCAACATCGCAATCCAGCCCTTTCACCAGGGCACTGTCGCTCGCCAGCTTGAACTTGTCGCGGTCTTCCGGGTGGATGCGCTGCACCCATTGCTCGAACCTGGGTAAGCCCTGTTGCGGATCGAAGCCGAAAAGGCGAAACATTTCCGCGGACCAGTACAGGGTCTCGCGGCTTGTTCCGTGAATGGCACAACTGCCCGTTTGGGTCAGCTTCTGTGCTTCGGCGAGATAAGCTTCGCTGCGCCTGAGATTGTCTTCTGCCCTCTTACGCTCCTCAATATCCGTGTTCGTCCCATACCACTTGACTATCTTTCCTTCGTCATCGAGTGACGGAGTCGCGCGGAACAGAATCCAACGGTACTCACCATCGAAACGGCGCAGCCGCGCTTCAAACTCACCAGCCCGGCCGGAGGCCAGGAGCCTTTGCCAGTAATCCAGAAGGCCTTCCCGGTCGTCCGGATAGAGTGCAGTCGTCCAGCCCACGCCCCGCGCCTGATCTGCCGTCAGCCCCGTGTATTCCAGCCAGCGCTGATTGAAGAATTCCGCTGCCCCGTCTGCCCCCGTGGACCACGCCATCACCGGAATCGTCTCAATTACTTCACGCAGCTCTCGTTCGGTGTGTCGCAGCCGCTCATGCTGCACCTGCAACTCCAGGTGTGCCGCCTCCGCCTGCCGCAGATTGAACAGGTCAGAAATCGCCGATGCGACCACACGGCCAATGAGCCGCAAAAAGCCGATGTCCTCACTGCTATAAGCCGTGGCAGGAGGTCCGGATACGCCTAACGCGCCCAATCGGCGATGAGCCGTGGTCAGAGGAACGAAAACCAAAGGACCGACGTCCAGTCCGACATCCGCAATTCCTTGTTTGAGCCGGTCCGGGACTCTCTCGTCGGTTTTCCAGTCGAGGATATAGATTGGCTCCTGGGTCGAATATGCCTGCCACGACGGCCGCCGTTGAACCGGCACATTTGCATAGGCAGCGATGAGGCTCCGTTCTCGACCCACGACAGCCCATTCGACTTCGTCAGAGTTTTCCTTGTAGACAATGATGTAGAACTGCAGAAATTCAAGGTACTCACGCAACTGCTCAGAAAGGATCCTCGTCAGGTCCTCCGGGTCCCGGCATTCGGAGAGCACTTCACTCAGCCGGAGCAACGCCTCATAGCGTCGCGCCGTGTCCACAAACGCGGGACGAACATCTTCGCTCTTCTCGGGCTGGATCAGGAATTCCATTTCCGCTTTTGGCCGGGGGTGCTGCGCGAAGCGGCTGATTCGTCAGGGCGTACAGATCGCGGCCCCGAAACTCCGCACTCAATATTAACCCCGGCGGGTCCGTCAGGGCTGGCGACTCGAACTCGCCCAACCTTTGTGTATTCACGGTTCGTTCGGACACTTGTCCGGTCGATCTTCCCTCCAAGGCAGGTCCTGACCTGTCGCGATTGAGACAGATGACGAGGGAGAGACATCTTCAGTGAAATTGGATACGGGCCGCGCCTGAATCCGCGAGTGCGTGTGGCCCTGGGGTGATCCGCCCGTTCTTGCAGGCTCGCGAGCGTCTCTCTCCGGTCAGTCGCGGACCAGGGCTCGCACTTGTTGACACCTCCCCGTCCTGGAGTCCACGCGGGTTCACGACTTAGGCTCGACGCCCGACGACAGGGGGTGGCGTTCGCTATTGACTAACCCTTTTGAGCTCAGCGGATGCTGCGGCGCCGGGTTCTGGCATTCGGCATGCTTCAGTCAGGAGCATCGATCGACACCGTCGAGCCCGCGAACAGTTTGCTATTTCACCTTGCCAGGAGAATCACATGAAGATTATCGGGTTGGAGGAACACTACGGTCTTCCGTTGATACACGACGCCGCGCTAAAGGCCAACGATCCATATGGGCTGATCCTCGAGACAATGAGGAAAACGGGACAATTCCCCGAGGACGCGAAAACCGGGGTCCCCGCGGGCATCTACGATCTGGCCGAAGGGCGGATCGCTGCCATGGACGACGCCGGCATTGATGTCCAGATCCTCTCCTACGCAACGCCAAGTGCAGAGCGGCTTGATCCGTCGGTATCGCGAGAGCTAACCAGACAGGCAAACGATGCCATAGCGGCGGCGGTTTCGAATTACCCCGACCGGCTCCTCGGATTTGCCACACTACCGATGCTCGACCCGTCGGCCGCAGCCCGCGAGCTTGAGCGTACTGTCCGCAACCTCGGTTTCGTGGGGGCATTGATCAATGGCCACGTCAACGAGCGTTACCTTGACGACAAATTCTTCTGGCCGATATTTGAATGCGCCGAAGCGCTCGGCGTGCCCATCTACCTCCACCCCCAAATTCCGCCTAGGGCGGTGGTCGACGCCTACTATGGAGGCTTCGCTCCCGAAGTGTCTGCGTTCCTGTCCATTGCCGGAGCCGGCTGGCACATCGAAACCGGGATTCATGCCCTGCGACTGATTCTGGGCGGCGTGTTCGACCGGTTTCCTGCGCTACAGGTCATTGTGGGCCATCAGTTTGAAATTTTGAGCTGGACGGCATGGCGGGCCGACTACGGATTCCCGTTAAAAAGAAACGGTGGACTGAAACGAACTATCAAGGAATACCTGCGGGAGAACTTCTACGGTGGAATCCTCGCAGGGGAGTACGTGGGACAGGAACCCGGCGCGATCGATAAGAGCTGGAGCTTGTCGTACCAGGCCTACCTGGGCATGGCGAACACGATCGGTATCGACCGCGTTCTCTTCACCACCGACTATCCATACGGCAGCATGAAAGCCGCTCGGCAATTCTTTGATCAGATGCCCATCAATGTGAATGACAAAGAGAAGATCGCGCACCTCAATGCTGAGCGCCTGCTCGGTCTCGGTGAGAAAGCTCGCACTCAGAAGCGCACCCTGCGTGCAGCCTCCTGACAGCGTTCGGGAGGCCACGCGCAGGGAGGCGCCCCTCAGGGCAGGGCCGGCGAAATGTCGCCCGGCCTCCATTCCATGAAGCGGAGGGGCGAGAACATCGCGATCGGTTTCGAGGTCTCGGAGGTCAGAGCCAGGTCGGCGAGGATTTCGCCCACCACACTCGAGAACTTAAAGCCGTGCCCCGAAAAACCACAGGCAAGGCTGACCGACCGATGCTCGGGATGCTTTCCGATGATGAAGTGTTCATCCGGAGTCGTCGTGTAGAGACAGGTTTGCGCTTTCACAACCCTGCCGCGAAGTGCTGGAATGCGCCGGCCGACTTTCTCGCTCAGTTCGGCTGTGTCCTCACTCGATATCGTGCGGTCCACGCTTTCCGGCGTACACTCATGAACGCTGCCATGGATCGCCGCTTTGACCCCTCCGCCTGGCCCATCGACGGCCGGAAATCCGTATGCGGGGCGTCCATCCTCACACTCACTAAGAAAGACCGGGAAGCGGTCCGGCAGGAACGCGTCGAGCTCACCTCGTGGCTCAATCCAGGCCATCACCTGCCTCGTAACCTTCAGCGGGAGCAGGTTCCGGAACAGTGCGCTGGCCCATGGTCCCGCGGTAATGACCAGATGCTCGGCCGTATAGACCGTTCGCTGCGTAGTGACCCGAACAACATCCGCCTCAGCCTTCCAGGAGAGAACCTGTTCGTTCAGGCGAAGGTCAGCGCCCCGGCCGGCTGCTAAAAGCAGATGAGCCCGGACACATTCTTCCGCCAGTAAATATCCTGCGCGCAGATCGTGAACCGCGACCTCGCCGGGAAGCAGGGCAACCGGGGAGAACTTCTTTCGTGTTGCCGCGGCGTCGAGGATTTCACAGGGAATCGCGTGGCGCCGGGCCGCAACCAGCGCACTTTGCACCAGATGGCCGTCGGGTGAACCCAGGACCAGCCCGCCGGTGGTAAACAGAAGCCTGACTCCTGCATCGCGTTCGAGCTTTTCCCACAGTTCGTAGGCGCGCAAAACGAGCGGCACGTAATCGGCTCCCTCCCCGTAGGCCTGACGGATCATGCGCGTTGCGCCGTGCGTCGAGCCACGATCGTGCGGCGGCCGATATTGGTCGAGGCCCAGTACGCTCCCGCCCCGCTGGGCAATGTGAAAGCACGCGGCGCTGCCCATTGCGCCGAGGCCGAGAACAATCACGTCAGAATGCATCCAGGACATCCCTCTCTGAGGGTTCTGCGCGCAGCCGCACGACACCCGTGCTCCTCGCGCTGCATTGGTCCGTCACAACCAAATTCTGCCATCCCGGCAGAAGGTTTTCCGGAGCAGTCGTGCGAATTCGCAGGAAAAGCTGCGTGGCCCTGGCTCGGCTTCTGAATGGAGCGCTCTCCGAACCTGTCAATAAATCCGCACCGTGTGCCTCGATGGATTTGATCCCGTCGTCGTCCCTGCGTCCGGTGATTGGTGAACGATTTAGACGCTAATTAGAGGCCAACAGGAAGAAAACACGGTACAAACGCAGCGAGTCCATGCGGTCGAGCCTGTGGATAACGTTGGTAACCCATTGATCGGAAATGGGCCTTTCATTCATGCGAGAGCCCCGCAAACCAGGGTATCGTTTTTGTGAGAGCCCGGAGCAGGGGCGGCTCGCACACCCCAGGGGTCCTTCCGCCAGCGTTGAGAGTCATCCAGCAGCCGAGCGAACGCTGATTGAAGATGAGTTTGATGTTTCCGGGCCGCGTTCGCCCATGCCCTGTGCAGGGCTCGCTTGGATTGAAGCCTATCTTCGCCAGCATCGAGGGGCTTAATGGAAAAAAGAAGTTCGCCGATGGGGCCGCTGCGGGCTCCCCTCGGTCACTGGGTGATTGCGGTGATCTTTGCGGTCGCCGTTGCCTGGGGAGTTCGTACGTGGCTGGATTACCGGGCAGCTCAGTCCGAACAGACGGCCACCCTGTCCTGGGATGCCGCTGTGGCCCGCCAAATGGATCCGAGTCTGGCCGACGCGGCCCAGCCGGCCGTGGCCATGGCCCAGTCCATCCTGAGCGATCCCGTTATCGCAGACCTTGCAAAATCCGCCACTCTGCCTTCATCCTTGAGCGCCGTGCGCATCGGGGAGTTTCGCGCGCGGCTGCTGCTGCGCCAATCCTCGGCGAATTCGCTGCAGGTGCAGTTTCGCGACACTGACCCTGACCGCGCCACGCAAACCGCGAACGCTGTCGCCACGGCTCTGGCTGCAGGCACGGCGCTCACTGGTTCTGGCGCATCCGCCACCGCGACTGCGCCTGCCGCAGTCGCTCCTCCTCCGGCAGCTCCCGCGGCGCCGATGAAGAAACCGGTCGCAGAGCCCACTGCTGGTGCGAATGATGCGCTGGCCCATTCACTGGGACAACTCCACGCGGAATTATCCGCGACCCAAAAGAAGCTGGACAGTCTCAGTTCCTACACGTGGGAACGCAGACAGTATGCGGGCGAGCCATCCTCGTATCGTGAATCGAAGCAGCAACAACTGCTCACGGCTCAGGTGGGGGCGGCGCTGAAGGAAGTTGCAGGTCTGCGTGCGGATCCGGCCAATGGCGGAGCAGCCCAGGCGCCGCTGCGACGGATTCAGGAGGCGCTGCTTTCCGTGTGGCCGGCCAGCCGATCCGACAGATCGCTGAGAAGGCCGCCGGATTATGCGGGGTTCAACGCTGCCGGCGTCGATGCCAGCCGGCTCCGCCTGGAACGAGCCCAGTTCGCGGATGCCGTTGAAATTGTGCAGAAGGAGCAGGGTGCGGTACAGCGGTTGGAACCTGTCCGGGCGTCCACGCCGCCGGCATCCGTCCCCTCCGCGCCCGCGCCGTCTGCTGCCGCGCCTGCGCCGTCAGAGTCGTCGCCCATCGCTGAATCGGAGATAACGAAGCCGGCGGCAGAAGAGCCCTTCCGTCTGCTGCGGCCGGCGGGCTCTCCCGCATCTTCGCCCCTGTGGCCTGTCGTGCTGGCGGGCCTCTGCTGCGGCACCCTGTATCTGACGGTGGCAGGCTCGCGTTACAGGCAGGAAGAAGAGGCGGAGGATTATGCAGATGACTATTCGTCGGAGGATTCGCAGCGGATGATTACTCCCGCGAAGCCCATGCGACCGGCGGGTTTCTTCGCAGGCGGAATCGGCACTCGCCCCGCGGAAACAGACGCTCTCGCGGCGTATCTGCTGGACCAGAAAGTTCCGGATGCCCGTTGGGCGGAGACGCAGCCCGCACTTGTCGATGAACAGAAACTGCCCTTGCGAGAGCAGACGCAGCTCGCGTCTGCCGATGAACCGAAACTGCCCTTGCGGGAGGAGACGCAGCTCGCGCCTGCCGATGAACCCACACTGCCCTTGCGGGAGGAGACGCAGCCAGCGTCTGCCGATGAGCAGAAACTGCCCTTCCGGGAAGAGGTTGTCAGCGACCAGGGGCCCGGAGATCCGTGGGTCGACAGCATGATGAAGACCCTGTCGGAAACATCGATTGGCAGGATGTTTGAGACACCGGCTGAGCAGGAGCACGCAGAGAATTCCGATACGGAATCTGAAGAGCGGCGGCTCTCGATCCGTCCTGATCGCCTGGCGGGTTAGCCAGGCGTTCGGAGGACTTCATTCATCAGTCTCGCGGCTTCGCACGGCCCCTTTGTCTACCAGCGAGAAACACTGAGGTGGTCGATATAGACCACCGCTGAACCGCTGGCGCCTTTTCCATCGATCTGGAAATTGGTGAGCAGCGAAGCGGCCCAGCCCAGTGAAAACGCGGAAGGCACCGTGACACCGATGTCCTGCTCCTTGCCATCGAGCCAGACGGACTGGTACGTCACATTGCCGGAGTTGTCGCGGGAATAAAGAACCTGGACGTGATGCCACGTATTGGTGGTCCAGTCGCGCGGATTGCAGGCCTGATCGGACTCGACCCAGTGCGGAATGGGTTTGGCCGGCGTGCCGTTGTTCATGGTGTAGTCCCAGGTGTTGTTCCATCCATCGCACTGAAAGCCGAAGATGGCGGTGTCGCCGTTGGGCATCGTCTGGTTCATGTCCATCTCCAGATTGGCGACGTCGGTGGACGGACTCTTCACGTAGACCTCAACGTCATACAGGAAATGGGTGGTGGTCTGGTCGGTCCCAAACGAGGCATAGAAACGCTCGCCACCGTTGTTGGTGTATTGCATGTTCAGCTCGCGCGCCTCTCCGCTCAGGGACGGCGTGTCGACGATGGAGGTGCTGCCCAGCGCGCTGCCGCTGGTGCCGGTGTCGTAAACACCTTGCCAGTTGGACAGGGTTTGAATCTCGCTGACCGCCACGGCGGTGGTCGGGATCACAGGGCCGGTGGCGGTGGGATCGCTCGATCCGCTGCTTCCAGAGCTGCCCGAAGAACCAGAGCTGCCGGAGCTGCCGGAACCTGAACTACCGGAGCCCGAACCGCTCGATCCCGAGCCGCTACCCGAGCTGCCGGAGCCCGAAGAGCCGGAACCTGAAGAGCCGGACCCTGAAGAGCCGGAACCGGTGCTCCCCGTTCCGCTACCCGAACTCCCGCTACCCGAGCTGCCCGAGCCTGAAGAGCCCGACCCAGAAGAGCCGGAGCCGGAGCTGCCCGAACCAGAAGAGCCGGAGCCTGAAGAGCCGGAGCCTGAAGAGCCCGAGCCTGAAGAGCCCGAGCCCGAAGAGCCCGAGCCCGAAGAGCCCGAGCCCGAAGAGCCGGAGCCGGTGCTCCCAGTTCCGGAACTACCCGAGCTTCCGGTGCTCGCCTGAGTTGTACTCGAAGAGGTGATCGGAGCAATCCCTCCGCAACCTTGCGCAAGAAAAATCGCAACGCTAAGGGATAAAGATCCTGCAAACCAACGGGGAGTTTTCACAGCGCCGCCTGAGCAATAAAGATGGAGCGTGGATTCGGGCTTTCAGACGGGGAGCGGGGAGCAGACACACGCCCGCGGACGCGGCATGGATGCTGAATCCCGCTAACCGATCTCCACGATTCGCATTAGCTCGTGAGTAGTTGACCTGAAAGTAAGTCACCGCATCGGTGTCGACAATCACACGAACGAGGAGTCAATCACACTGCAGTAACAAAGTCGCGGGGTTTTTCCTGTACTGGATGATGAACATAGCGAGCAAGATACTGCAGTAACTACAACCGAAGTAACTCCTCAAACGGGGTATGGCTCCTGGCTTCTCCACAGGCGGCAACGCGCAGGGCGGCCGCTTGCCTCAGGTGCCGTTTACTCGGTTCTTCACCGATCGGTGCGGACCGCTCGGAGTCCCCGGAACCCTCCCGCAGTCGACGTTCGCGGTCTCCCAATCCTGCTATCGTTCCGCCATGGCGGTGCGGAAGATCGTGCACGTGGACATGGACGCCTTCTACGCGTCGGTCGAGCAGCGGGACGACCCCAGGCTGCGCGGCAAGCCGGTCGTCGTCGCGTGGCGCGGCCAGCGGTCCGTCGTGTGCGCGGCGTCATACGAGGCGCGGCGGTTTGGCGTGAGGTCGGCGATGCCGGCGCTGCGAGCGGAGCGGCTGTGTCCGGAGGCAATTTTCATTCCACCGGATTTTGTGCGGTATCGGGCGGTGTCGCGGCAGACGCGGGACATCTTCCGCCGCTACACAGACCTGATCGAGCCCCTGTCGCTCGATGAGGCCTACCTGGACGTCTCGGTGAACAAAGCCGGTCTGCCGACTGCAACGAAGGTGGCGATTGCGATCCGGCAGGCGATTCGCGAGGAGCTGCACCTGACGGCATCAGCGGGCGTGGCGCCAAACAAGTTCCTGGCCAAGATCGCGTCGGACTGGAGGAAGCCCGATGGCCTCTTCGTGATCCAGCCGGAAGAAGTGGACGCGTTTCTTCCGCCGCTGCCCGTGGAGCGGCTGCCGGGGGTTGGGCGGGTCACGGCGCAACGCCTCGCGAATCTGGGGATTCGCACGGTCGGCGATGTGCGGGCCCTGGCGCCGGGCGCGATCGAGCGGCAATTCGGCCGTCACGGCCAGCGCCTGCATGAACTGGCCTTCGGGGACGACGATTCTGCGGTCGTGCCGGACCGGCCGACAAAGTCAGTTTCCGCCGAAGACACCTTCGCGCGGGATGTCACGCTGGACGAAACCGAGGAGCCGATACGGCGCCTGGCGGAGAAGGTGTGGACAGCGTCGCGGAAGGAGACACGGATCGCCAGAACCGTGGTCCTGAAGCTGAAGACAGCGGAGTTCCGCAACCTGACTCGCAGCCTGACGCCCGCAGAGCCCGTGGCCTCCTGCGAGGAGCTGATCAGGATCGCGCTGGCGCTGCGGGAGCGGGTGGAACTGGGGCACGAGCAGCGCTTCCGCCTGGTGGGCGTGGGTCTGGGGAACTTTCGCGATCCGGAGGAGGAACAGCCGGAGCTGTTCGCATGAATCCGCGGCCATTACGGCTAACCGGGAAGTCGTAGTGGCTGAGGGCGCTCCTCATGCTAATTTTGCCGCAATGTTCAAAAGAGAAACCTGTTCGAGCTGCGGGAGCCCGCTGGTTGCCGGCCTCTGTCCGGCATGCGGAGCCACCACCGCAGTGGCCCAGCCGCGGCAGCGCCGGACTGCACGGACCGGACTCTATCGAGTCGTGGGACCGTTCGTGGCGCTGCTGCTGACGGTGTCTCTCAGGCTGGTGCTGACCCCTGTGCATTCAGCCCACCGGAACACAGCGAGATGGCCGAAGCACCAGGGCCCGGTCGCACAGCTCAGCGACCTTCATGGACAGGGAACCATCTATCTCATACAGCTGACTCCGCATAAGGCAGCTTACTCGGTGGACAATCTGGCGCAGTGGCTGCGCACGCGCTACGGGCTGGACGTGCGAACCCTGCCGCCGGAACCGCTGCCCAGGTCGGCATGGGATGGGTGGCGCCGGCAGTATGTGGCGGAACTGCTCTATGCGGAGGTGAAGAGGGAGCATCCATCCCTGGCAGCGGACCCGAACGCGTATCTCATTGGCGTCACGGACGCGAATATGTATCCGGTGATGCAACACTGGTCTTCGACATTCACGCAGCGGGATGGAGAACGCGCGGCGGTTCTTTCCTCGGCCACGCTGGAGGACCGGAGGGTCTGGTGGCGGCCAGAACAGGACAAGGCCGCGCAGCAGGCGTTGCAGGCACGGATACGGCGCGTGCTCCTGAAGGATGTGGCGTTGCTCTACTGGCATCTGCCGCTGAACAACGACCCCAGTAGTCTCCTGCATCAGCCGCAAAATCCCGACCTGCCGACCGAAGACATTTATGCCTCAGATCTCGATCCCGCGCGGACTTACTGGGGGCAATTTGAGGGCGAGCCGTGCCTCTTCTTTCAATATTCGGCAAAGACCGGCCTGCAGCTTTTGCCGGGCCGGCTGATTCGAAGCTGTTCCGAGAAGAGCGAACCCCAAAACGATGAGTCGACGGAGCTCTTTGAGTTGGACCTGCGGCTGGGGATTCTGTTCGACCGCCGCACCGACCTTTCGATTCCGGGTACGATGCCGATTGCCTTCGAACGATCCCTGCGCCCAGGGTGGACCGGAAACAATCCCTTCGGGGTGAGCGGGAACGACAGTTACGACAGCTATCTGGCGTCGCGGGACAACATTTATATCTCGGTTGCGAAAAACGGCTCGACGGAGCAACTGGTGCGCGATCCCATCTGGCTGGCATATCTGCCCCTCACGAAGTATGTGGATACGGAACATTCGGGAAGTTTCTACACCATGCGCTGGCGGACCAGCCCCTATCTGCACTACGATCTGCTGCGGTATGACGGACGAGTGGAGAGCTACTTGCCCTGCTATACCTCCACGCAGTTCTGCTACCTGAATGGAGTGACGG
>JBAUZR010000497.1:0-3638 GCA_049585375.1 Acidobacteriaceae bacterium | reverse complement strand
CCAACGGTGTAGGACACCGCGGGACCGACGATATGGGCCTGCGAGGCGACGAAGTTGAGAACCGCGCCGGTGCACCAAATCAGGCCCCCGAAGAAGGCCCAAACGTGCCATCCCGCCTGGGCGCGCGCGTAAGCGCCGAACTGCACCGGTTCGCGGCCGTCGAGCGGTCGCCGCATCAGAAGAGAATTGGCGACGAGCGAGCACGCCGCCACCCCAATAGCGAAGCAGAAGGTGGTGGCATAGGGGCCGGGGGCTCTCTCCCCCGTCATCGCGCGCGACACCAGAGGGTAGAAGCTGCCCATGAGAACGCCGGAGATGAGGCTGAGCACTACACCCCGCGTGCTCACGCTTCGCTGTTGCTCGCGAATGCGGTAGGCCGCGGCATCGAAGATGATTGCCAGGACCACGATGGCGATGCCCCCAAAGAGCAGGGCCGGATTCCCTTTTGGGGAGACGATATAGCTGCCGACCGAGCCTACGACGAGAGCCAGTCCGATGCCGACGGGAAAAGCCACGGCGAGGCCGGCAATGTCGATGGCCGCCACCAGCAGCAGATTGGCAATATTGAAGATCACCCCTCCGGCAAAGGCCAGGGCAATCCGACTGGCGGGGGCATGCGCAATATCGGCGAAGAACGGGAGGCCGGAATGCCCCAGGCTGCCGAGTGTGACGCCCCAGACGACCGCCCCGGCAACCACACCAATCACGTAATCCCAGTAAAACAGTTGAAAACGGTAGCCGGGACAGAGCTTGATTGTGTTCGCCCAGGATCCCCAGCAGAGCATGCTGACGACCATGAACGAGAGCGCCAGGGTATAGCTTTCAGGCTGAAACATGGGGCCTCCTCCGAAATGCATGCTCCTGAGGGTGGCCGGCGACCCACAGTCTTGCGTCGGCGCGGATCACTGGGCATCCTTTACACAACGGAAACCCAGTGCCGCGGAGCGATCGTAGCTCGGAGCCATGAGCAGCAGCTTTCCATGCTCGTCATTGCGATACGCCTGCGGGAAGTACCAGATCGAACCTTGCGGCTGGTAATAGCTCCCGCCGCGCAGGATGGCGCCTCGGGTGTGCTCATCCACATACTCGTCCGTCCATTGCCACACGTTGCCCACCATATCCATAACTCCGAATGGGCTGGCCCCGGAAGGATGAGCGTTTCCGTCGTCGGGGCCGCGCATTGTGCGGCCTTTGTCGGGAACCGGGACTCGCGACGGATCCCAGTCGTTGCCCCAGGGATACGCCCGACCATCCGTGCCCTGGGCGGCCAGCTGCCACTCCCACTCGTGGGGAAGCCGCTTGCCAGCCCATTTCGCATAGGCTCGCGCATCGTCAAGCGACACCCAGGTTACCGGCTTGTTGCCCCAGCCGTCGGGATACGTCCCATTCTTCCAGTCCTTGAGGAAGTTCAGGTCGTCAGCCGGATGGTAGTGGGTAACATCGAGAAACTTCTTAAATTCAGCGTTCGTCACGTTGTACTTGTCGATGTAGAACGGAGCGACGTGCATGGTGTATTCGTGCCACCGGCGCGGTACATCTTCCCAGGGGAACTGCACGTCGACACCAGCGTCGTCGCCGCCTTCGATCTCGATGCCGTGCACGCGAAAGACGTATTCGCCGCCGGGGATGCGCACCATGCCTTCAGGCGCGTTCGCGGCACGCTCGGTCGCGGGGATGGGGACGAGCTGCTGGTAGAGCGGCTTCCATTCATCGGAGTAGTCCGCCAGCGGCTTCGCCGTGATCTGCTTCATGGTGGACATCAGCCTGCTCAGGGATGCATCGGGTTCACCGGGGGTGGCGAGGATAGCACCATAGCCGTGCCCCTCGATGGAGAAAGACAGCACCGCCTGGTCCCCTTCATGCGTGGGAGTCAGCTCCACTCCGTGATAGAGGTCGAAGTAGCGCATCCCGTCGCGCCACGGAACCGACATCTGCTGCCCTGCCATGTCGTACTCGGTGCGATTCACAAGGGTCCAGACCGTCTGGTCTCCCAGGGGCCAGCGGCTTGCGAACACGCCGTAAAGATCCATGGGATAGAACGGCTGCCATCCGTCGCTGAGAAAGAACGGCGCTACGGCACGCTCGATGGTGGCGACCCGGCGGGTGGCTTCTCCGTCTCGTGGCGTGATGCCGTTCCAGATGCCCCAGACATTTTCCCAGCTCTCCCAGCCTTCGCCGTTGAAGAAGGCGTACTGGAGGTCGTCGGTCTTATGGCGGTTCCAGCGGTCGGAGATGTTCACCTCATGCTGTCTCTCCAGCCAGCGAAACCGATCGACGGTCGGTACAAACTGGAACTTGTACTGACCCCACGTGAGCACATCCCACGCTACCGCCTCATCGCTGGGGCTGCCCTCAGGTTCGAAGGCCAGCGGGTGTCCCACCTTGACCGAAGCCAGCGAGAATACCAGGGGCACGCCGTCCTGCGTATCGCCGTTCACGCCGTCGGCATCGATTTCCTTCAGTTCCTCGGCCAGCGCCACCGGCCACGGCTCCCCAGGATCATGCGTTCCCTGGTCCCACATCATCATGGGAAAGAGCACCTTCACGCCGCGGCGGTGGAATTCCTCCACGGCCTGCCGCACGCCCGCCAGCCCGCCAGGCATGGAGCGCACCATATCCAGCTGATTGCGGTTGTCGATACCCATATTGGGATAGGTCGCCCAGATCAGGACGGCATCGATACCGCCGTAGCGCTTCTCCAGATCGTCGAGGTAGCGGTCCACCGTGTACTTGTGCTGCACCGGATCGTAGAAATAACGATCCTGGACCATCATCTGCGGCTGCATGAACTCCGAGCGCGTCCACTTGAGCTCTGGCATGGCATAAAAATCGGGCACGCCCTCAAACTTCGGACCGTCCAGGCCCACGCGGATGCGCCGCTCCACGCGCCAGTGCTCGATATCCTTCAGCCAGGAGGCATAACTGTCCGGAGTGCACGGTTCGCCGCCGCCCACCCAGGCACCTCGATGAATGAGACAAGTGGGCGGGGGAATCTGCTGGCCCTCTGGACGATAGTGTGTATCCTGCGCGGCCGCACCCGCTGCAAGAGCTGCCATCATAACCAAGCAAGAAAGCCGGTCCATCCTCATCTTTTTTCCTTCCTGTCTCTGATTGCTTTCCTCATTGCTATCCCCGAAACGGCCTGGGTTTGAACCTCAAAGAGCCGCCAGGCGAGAGGCGGCAGCGTGATCACCATTCTGTCTCCCTGTGGCCGGTACTCCTCATGCGAAGCAAGATCGAGGAACTGGCTGCCGTGAATGGCACTCGCGTCCACCGTAGTCCGGAGGGGCTGGCCCCTGAAGTTGAACACCGCCAGCACTCGCTCGGTGCCGTCAAATGAGACGCGCAGGGTCGCATACACATGCGCATCCTGGTCGGTCGCGATCCGGCGGCGAATGCTGTTCTGAAAGAGCGCTGGATGCGCCGCTTTGAGCTTCAGCAGCTCGGGAATTCCCTGCGCCGGCGCGATAATGCCGCCAACGGGACTGCAGTAACACGGCATGTCGCCGGATACCGCGATCAGCGCCTCCGCCAACTGCTGCTCGGCAGCGTTGGGCATCTTCGGCACAGGGAAGTAAAGCGTGCCGGCCGCCGCCACCACGCGATCGTGGTAACGGCGCAACGCTTCTTCCAGGATT
>JBAUZR010000496.1:0-4462 GCA_049585375.1 Acidobacteriaceae bacterium | reverse complement strand
GAATTCGATGGCATGGATTACTTCCGGCTCGAGATCGTGCAGCAGACTCCAGTCCTGGCTCAGCTCGCATTGCCTGACCAGAGTGAACATCGCGATGGCGGTGTCTTTGTAATGCTCCGGGCCGCCGGCGGCGATGATCTGGCCACTGGCCACCTGCTTGCTCCAGGTGGTACGCAACCCTTCGATCGCCTCCTTGTTGTAGCCGAGATAGCGTGCCGCTTCGAGGATGAAATTTCCATCGACCACCCAGAGTCCGCGATAACAGGTCGGGCCGACCTGGAATGTGAGCTTTCCGTTCTTCACCTCGCGGGCCTGCAGGATATTGCGCGCGCATGCGGCCACAAAGTCGCCTTCGCGTCCCGGAATAGTCCAGTCCACCGGCTTATGGAAAGGTGACCATGACGTCCAGAAGTCCCGGACGGTCTGCAGGTGCTGCTCGGGTGATTCCAGGCCCGCTGCGATTTGTTCTTGCTTCTGGCCCGCCTGCGGAAAACGGAAGAAGGCCCGGTAAGGAGCCCCCTTGGAGGCAAGTCCGGCGTGAATCGTCAGTTGCTTACATGCGTCGGTGTCCACATCGAAGATGGTTCCGCGAACCGTTCCGTCGCTGGGATTGCCGTATACTCTTCCCGCGAGCAGCACCATGCCGCTATCTCGCTCGGTGATGACCATATCGTTGTCGTGCGTGCCGAGGTCGCACGCCTTAACGCTTTTGATCTGCACGAGGGGGGTCACATAGACGGACTTCTCTTCGCTGGGGGTGATCTCCATCAGCACGTTGTCCACGCGGCCTTCATCCGGGTGGTTCGTCGCAAAGGTGGTGAGCGTCATGACAGCATCCGCACGCTGGAGCACAGTGCGCACGATCGGAATCGAGGGAGACTCGAGACTCTGTTCGATGACGGTCGCCTGCTGCATGCCGTAAAGCGCAAAGCTAAACTTCAGGGGAAAATAGAAGACGCCCTGCTCCATGTCGTAGCCATAGAGCAGGTGGCCGGATTCGTTGATCAGGCTCTTATGCGGGTCGTCAGGAAAACAGAAGGCCGTCTGCCGCAAAACGGGCGCATCTCGGAAGTCAACGGGAGTTTCCTGCGTCCGCACTTCGGGCGCCGGCGTCGAAGCAGCAGGGGTGGCCGGATGTTGCACCGGGACCTGAGCCGCCGCCTGAGGGACAAGAAGGCCTGAGGTCAGTGCCCCACCCGTCGCGATTGCTCCGCCTAGAAACTTTCTGCGATTTACCGTGCTCATCTCGGACAACACTTTGACGTTTCCCTGTAGCTGTTGTCAAGCTTATTAGCATTAACGCGCATACTTTATGAGCGATAGTTGACTAACAGATCATTTACCTGCTAGCGTGAGGGTATCTGATCCTGGAGGAAGACTTTGTGGCTTCGCACGTTTCTATGAACTGGCAGAGCGGTCTCCTCTCCGGAACCGCAGTCCAGAGTACGTTCAAGACACTGGGTGCGATTCGCGACCTCTTCTATGACCAGGAGGCGGCGGCGAAAATGCCCGCCGATCTGGTCGTGTATACCGTTCAGGCCTTCACGCCCGTTCCCGATGGAACCGAAGGCGGACTCTTCTGGGGTAGCACGACGCTTCAGCCCGGCAAGGTCGGAGAGGAATATTTCATGACCAAAGGGCACTTTCATCAGATCCGCAACCGCGCCGAATACTATGCCGCCTTCCATGGTGAAGGTGCTCTTCTTCTCATGGGTGAGGACGGTATGACCCGCTGGGAAACGATGCGCCCCGGTTCTGTGCATTACATCCCCGGCAATACTGCGCATCGGGTCTGCAACACGGGAAGTAATCCCCTGGTCTTCGCGGCCTGCTGGCCTTCCGATGCAGGACACGATTACGAAACGATCGAGCGGGAAGGCTTCAGCGGCAGGCTGGTCGAAAGGGGGGGCCGCCCCGTGCTTCTTAGCCGGGATGGACTGGAGACCGGAGACCGGGACTGACGATGCTTGCGCTGGCACTCGATATCGGCGGCTCTCATTTCACATGTGCGGTAGTGAGCGATGACAAGATTTTGTCTCAACGCGAGGGCCGGATCGCGCCGGAGAGCTTCCGGGGAATCCTGCCTTATCTTGAGCAGGTTGCTGCCGAGACTGCCGCGGAGGCCAGCGTCGAACTGCGCTACTGCTCGGGTCTGGTGCTTGGATTTCCCGGTATCGTCGACTCTCGCCAGAGAGCTGTCGTGGCCACAAATGCAAAGTTCAACGATGCCCTCGGTTTTGATTTGAGAGGCTGGTCAAAGCAGAAATTTGATTTGCCCCTTTTTCTGGATAACGATGCCCGGCTGGCTCTGCTGGGCGAACAATTTTGCGGAGCTGCCCAGGGTGCTCAGGACGCGGTTCTGGTCACCGTTGGCACCGGAATCGGCGCAGCCGCCATGGTGGACGGACGGCCCCTCCGCGGGCGCTTCAATCAGACAGGTTGTCTCGGAGGCCACCTGCCCGTTGTCCTCAACGGCCGCCTTTGCACCTGCGGGAACATCGGTTGTGCCGAGGCTGAAGCGTCAACCTGGGCTCTTCCTCAAATCTGCAGGGAATGGCCTGGTTTTAAGGAGAGCCGACTCTCTTCCGTGCCTGCGATTGATTTCGCAGAGCTGTTTGAGGCCTCTGATTCCGGCGACGCGGTGGCCCACGCTGTCCTCAGGCGGTGCTGCCATGTTTGGTCTGCACTAGCTGTGGCGTTGATCCACGCATATTCCCCGACCGCACTTCTCTTTGGTGGCGGAGTTCTATCGCGTTCCGGGGATATTCTCCCCGCCATTCGAAGCTATGTGGAGCGGCACGCATGGACACCGCGCGGGAATGTCGAGATTGTGGCCGCCAGACTTGGTTCCACCGCCCCTCTCCATGGTGCGATTCCGCTCATCCTGGAGATGAACCGTTGAAGGGTTTCGGTTCCCATTACGATTTGTTTCCCTGCGTTGTGGTCACGGACAACGACGCGGACTGTAAGGTGGGCTGGTCCGCGACCGTCGAGGCCATGGGGACGGCTCCGCGCACGGTGGTGGAGCTTTACCCCGGCTGCTTCGAAGAAGAGATTGCGACTGCTCTCGTTGATGCGCTCAGGCCCGACCTCGTGTTGCGGACTGCGGAGGCATTTCTTTCGCCGAACCAACTCAACGAGAAGTTTGGCGCGGCGCTGGGCGATGATCCCGTCTTCGCCCGTATGGAACCCTGGCAGATCGAGGACTTCTTCTGCTGCGAGAAGCTGAAGAGGATGACCCGGCAGGCGGAGGCGGCTTCGGGGCGCGTCCTCGTTCTCGGAACCGGCGCCACCCTCGTTCTGCCGGATGCAGATCAACTGATCTACGCTGATCTTGCCCGATGGGAGATCCAGCGCCGGCAGCGTGCTCACAGGATCGCAAACCTTGGCATGAACAATGCCGCTGCATCGCCGGGGGCGCTTTATAAGCGAGCCTTCTTTCTGGACTGGCGGGCGGCCGATCGCCTGAAATCGCAACTGTTCGAACGCATGGACTTCCTTCTCGACACCAATGTCGAGGGCGAACCAAAGCTGATTTCAGGCCAGCAACTGAGGACAGGACTGCAGAAGGTTGTTTCGCAGCCCTTCCGTGCGGTGCCCTTCTTTGATCCGGGCCCGTGGGGCGGCCATTGGATGAAGGACAAGTTCGATCTCCCGGATGGGCCGCCGAACTACGCCTGGTGTTTCGACTGCGTGCCCGAAGAGAACAGCCTGCTGCTGGGCTTCGGGCAGAAGCGCGTCGAGATTCCTGCATTGGATGCCGTGCTCTTCTGCCCTGAGGAGCTGCTGGGACGAAAGGTTTACGAGGCATTTGGCGCTGAGTTTCCCATCCGCTTTGATTATCTCGATACGATGGGCGGCGGCAATCTGTCTCTGCAGGTTCACCCGCTACGCCAGTACATCCGAGAGAAATTCGGAATGGACTACACGCAGGACGAGAGCTATTACATGCTCGACGCCGCTGAAGATGCCCTCGTATATCTGGGCCTCAGAGAGAACATCGACTGCGAGCAGATGAAACGGGATCTTGAACGCGCGCAGAGCGATCCAGACGCCCCATTTAACGCCGAGACGTATGTGAACATTTGGCCTGCCAGGAAGCATGATCACTTCCTCATCCCGGCAGGGACCATCCATTGTTCGGGGCGAGACGGTGTCGTGCTCGAGATCAGCGCGACTCCATACATCTTCACATTCAAGCTGTGGGACTGGGGCCGCCTCGGTCTCGACGGCAAACCGCGTCCCATTCACCTGCAGCATGGGCTCGCAAATATCCAGTGGGATCGAACGACCGCATGGGTGCGAGACAACCTGATCTCACCCACTGTAGCCATGGGCGAGGGAGATGGCTGGCGAGAGGAGAAAACCGGCCTTCACGAGCTTGAATTCATCGAAACGCGTCGGCACTGGTTTACCGGAATCGTCCCGCACGACACTGCAGGAACGGTCAACGTTCTGAATC
>JBAUZR010000495.1:0-8511 GCA_049585375.1 Acidobacteriaceae bacterium | reverse complement strand
GCGGGCGCGAAGGCAATCACTTCGGTGTGGGGGGCTACTTCGCTCCTCACGATTCGACCGTTCTGGCGCGGCGTTTCGATTCCTGGGCAGGCACACTCGACGCCCACCTGTTATTGCCCGAGCACCTCGAATTCAGCGGCAGCTCCTATCGTGGACACGCGCTGGGCGGACTGGGAGGCGGCGCCTACAAGGATTTGGTCTATCGCACGGATCAGGATACGGACGGCTACTATTCCCGCGTCCTCGACGATATCGGAGGCTGGGCGCAACTCAAGGAGCGATTCTCTGAGCGGCTGGAGGCGAACGCTGCGTTCGGCATCGACAACGCCTTCGCCGGTGACCTGCGGCGATATGCGGTGCCTGGTGGAACGATGTACCAGAACCTCGCCCGCAACCGCACATATACCGGCAACGTGATCTATAGCCCGAGCGCATGGCTCCTGTTCTCGCTCGAGTACCGACACCTCATCAGTTCTCCCATTATCGGTCTCCCGGCCGAAAGCGATATCCTCGGCCTGGGGGCGGGATACAGATTTTGATGAACAGCTGGACCTGCTTTCGGTGGTCGCTTGTCGCCAGCGTTGCACTGCTGGCGGCGGCCGTCCCTGGCCGCTCCCAGGAGAACGGAACAGCGGAGCTGCGCCTGCGCATCCAATCTTCGCGGCCCGGAGTGCATCGCGCCGTGCCGGCGGTTATCTGGCTCGACCCCGCGCCAGGGACTCCGGTTCCCGCCTTCGTGCGCCGCGCCCACTACACCCTGGTGCAGAAGAACCGCACCTTCATCCCGCATATGCAGGTTATTCCGGTAGGCAGCGTCGTCCAGTTTCCCAACGAAGATCCGTTCTTCCACAATGTCTTTTCCTTGTTCGACGGCAAGCGTTTCGATCTCGGCCTCTACGAAGCCGGATCCAGCAAGTCCGTGACCTTCTCGCGCGTGGGAGTCTCCTACATCTTCTGCAATATCCATCCGGAGATGAGTGCTGTTGTCATTGCTCTCGCCACGCCACTTTTTGCCGCTGCCGATTCTCACGACGCGTTTGTGCTTCCCGCGATTCCGACAGGCGACTACACGCTGCATCTCTGGATCGAAGGAGTGCCGCAGTCCGTTCTCGAGCATCTCAGCCGGCCCGTGCACATCCCGCCTGGCCCTCTCAATCTTGGGGTGATTCAGGCGCCCATCCCTCCCACCGCCGGGACGACGCACAACAATCTGTACGGCAAACCCTACGCTGAGGAAACGCCATCGCCCTACTGATGGCCACGTTGCACGTCGGAGCCGGGGATATCTGCGCGGTCGCACTCCCCGGCGTCCTCGGCTCCTGACAATGCAATGACAGCGCATTGACAAGTCCTGGTTTGCGGCAACCTACAGTGTTGTTAGCTCACGAGAGGCGGAGACCTCCGGAGATGCATCCTCAACCGGGATGCCGGAATTCTCCGCCTTAACTTTTGGGCCTGAAGTTGTCTATGACTTATCAGGTGCAATGACTCTGGATCGGCCGGGTTGGGAGCCTTCCGTCCTTCTGCGCGACGGGCTGGCGGCCAACTATCGCTGGATCGAACAGGAAATGATCAGCTCCGGCGCGCGAAGACGAACGGCTGGAAATCAATGCCCGGATGATGAGAACAGGAGCCTGTCCTTGTCTGGATGGAAACGAGGTGATCGCATGGATCTGAACTCCCCCTTCGCCGATATTCCAACGGCGGTTGAAGAAATTCGCGCCGGCCGCATGATTGTCGTGGTCGACGATGAAAACCGTGAGAACGAAGGCGACCTCACCATGGCCGCGGAGAAGATCACTCCGGAAGCCGTGAACTTTATGGCGAGATTCGGCCGTGGCCTGATTTGTCTGGCCATGACGCCGGAGCGTCTCGACCATCTTGGTCTGCGACCGATGACGCCGCACAACACGGCGCGCTTGGGCACCGCTTTCACCGAGTCGATCGATGCACTCGGTCATGGCGTGACCACCGGCATCTCGGCTCACGACCGCGCCCAAACCATCCGCTGTGCCATCGATCCCGGCACCCATCCCGCGGAGCTGGGCCGCCCCGGACATATCTTTCCGCTGCGCGCGCAGTCGGCCGGCGTGCTGGCTCGTCCCGGCCAGACTGAGGCGGCGGTGGATTTGGCCCGCCTGGCCGGGCTGACGCCCGCCGGCGTGATCTGCGAAATCATGAATGACGACGGCACCATGGCCCGCGTTCCCGACCTCGCGTTGTTCTGCAGGCAACACGCGATGAAGATGATCACCGTGGCCGATCTGATTCGCTATCGTCGGGAGTATGATCTCCCGCTTGTCGGAATCGCAACCGCTCATTTCGAAGAACGTTCGTTGATTGCCGCGGACTAGACCCGGGTTTCGTCCACCGGCGCACGCATCAGGAAATCCATCATCATGATCAGGGGAATCACAGTTACGGAATGCGTTGGACCCACCAGCAAAGCCGATCGGCTGGCGGCCTTCTTCGCAGCGCTTGGCATCGAACCGGACCCAACAAGCCTGCACGGCCACGCGTTTCTCCTGCCCTGCACGCGGTTCGAGCTGGCCGAATCGGATCCGAATCGCCAGGCTGACCTCGACGCCTGCGCCTCGCGCGCGATCTGTATTGATGTGACCAGCCTCGACTCGGTCCGCAGTCTGGCCCAGGCGTGGGTGCAACAGTATGGAGAAGGTGGCGAGCTGACCGACATCGTCGAGACAGACCGGGACTCGCGCTCGTTCACCGCCGCTCCCGTTACCGGCGTCTCGATCCAGTTCCGCGAATGGAGCGATCCGCTCCGCAACCGGCCCTCGGCACTGGAGGGAGAACTATCCGCGGCTGGAATGCGTTTCGCGATCGTCGTTGCCCGCTGGAATGCCGTCATTACAGACCGGCTGCTGCAGGGATGTCTCGATGCGCTCTGTCGCAGCGGCACAAAACGTGCGGACGTCGTCATCGTTCGGGTTCCGGGCGCGTGGGAAATCCCCTCTGCAGCGCGCAAAGCCGCCGAGCTCGGCCGCTTCGATGCGGTCATCACCCTCGGCCTCCTGCTCCGTGGAGAAACCGCCCACTACGAAGCCATCTACAACGAGGTCGCGCGCGGGATCGGCCAGTCGCAGCAGGAAACCGGCATCCCCCACGCCTTCGGCGTGCTCACGTGTGAAACCCTGGAGCAGGCACTCGATCGAGCCGGACTGAAGGCCGGCAACAAAGGATTCGAAGCGGCCCTCGCGGCTATCGAAATGATCTCGCTGCACCGCAGGCTGTCCGTATCGCCGGGAGAAATTCTGCAGCGCGTGTGACGGTCAGGACCGGCACCCTTTTCGCTTCTTCACCGAACACCGGCCAGCAGCGTCTTCCCCCAAAAAAGAAATCGGCGGATCTCGTCCAGGCGATCCGCCGGTCTGCAAAAACGGCTAAATCTGGCTCAGGATTCGCGCGTACCGCGCGCGCGCGCCCGGTGAATCCGCTGTGAGAGCGAGATTCTCGACTTCAGTGCGGGAGGGCTCGAGTGCTACCGGCAGCGACTTCCAGTAGTACTGCAAATCCCGGGATTGCCATCCGGCGTACGTCTTCTCCCACGACTTGCCCGACTCGCCTCCGAAGGCGAGATTGGCCGGATGAAGCGCGCGCCGGTAATCCTGAAACCGGCAGTCCAGTGAAATGCGGAGTTGTCGCGACTGGTTGGGCGAGGCGCCGTGCACCGTCAGGCTGTGAAACAGGAGCACATCGCCGACATTCACCTGACCGCCGACCCATGTGCCGCCTGCCGCTACGGCACGAATTTCCGGCACATGGAGATCCTCCTCTTCGTGCTTCTGAACCCCGAAGCGATGCGATCCCTCGAGAATCTGCAGGGGCCCCACATCCACCGGGCAATCGTGCAGCGGAATCCACGCGGTGAAGCACTCCGTATCGCCTCCCATGAAGCGATAATCCTGATGCGCGTGCACCGTGAGCCGTTCACAGTTGGGAAAGATCAGCCGGCCGATCGGCTTGGGATGGACCAGCAGCCGCTCGTCGGTGAGCATCTGCATCACCACCTTCAGCGCGGGATGGTGGGGCAGGGCGTGGAAAGCTTCCAGGTTGAAAATTTGCTGATAGACGCGCTTGAAGTCGGGATCCGGGTCTCCGCAAGCCGCCGCGATGTTGGCCAGGCGTTCCAGCGGATCCTGCCCCGTCTGGAGCCAGCCTGCATCGCCGAGGATTTCCGTAATCTGCGCGAGCAGAGGGCGGATATCGTCCGCGGGCAGGACGCCGCGCACCAGAACATAGCCGTCCAAATTCACCGCGTCCCGCAGAGCCTGCGCATCGAGAGCAGAGGCGGGAATCTCGTGAAAGGGTTTCATCGTTTCTCCTTCATCATCGTGGTGCTTCCTCGTGGCCCAGACCCGGCCAGCAACAGGAACCGGGTCGGACCTCAGAGGAGAGCAACGCTCGGTACCAGAGCTGCCCAAAATCACCCTAACGGCGCAGAGACGAGCAGGTGTCTCATGCGCGTCTTCTGTTTGTCATCCGTTTGTCTTCTGCCCCGCCTCAGCGGCGGAAGCGGATCCAGTCGGGGGGCGGAGCGACTGCCGGGGACTGATCCGCCTCAGAATGTCCGCGGGCAGAGCAGTGACATTCTCCTGACAACCGCGTGACAGCCGTCGCACCGGCATTCGATACGCTTCCCCTTCATGACTGTTTTGCGTCCCGCCGCCCTCGCCTTCGATGGCATCGCTACCGGCTTCGATCAGCGCTTCGGTGCATGGCGCAGCGTGGCCGCACAGCGCAGAGCCGTGCGCTCAGCCCTGCTGCAAACATTCCCTGCAGGCGGGCGCATTCTGGAACTCGGCGGCGGTACCGGCGAAGACGCCGTCTTCCTGGCGCAACACGGATTCGAGGTGATGCTCACCGATCCTTCTCCCGCCATGGTTTCAGTGGCCAGAACCAAGCTGCTGCCGTTGGGCGCCCAGGCCGTTGTGGCCGCCGCAGAGGAGATGGAATCCTTCGCCGACGACTCTCTCGCTACCGATGGGCGTTTGTTCGATGGCGCTTTCTCCAATTTCGCCCCGCTGAACTGCGTTGCGGACCTCGCGCCTTTGGCGCGCGCGCTGGCTCTCCTCCTCAAGCCGGGAGCTTCAGCTCTCCTGGTAGTCTTCGGCACTTTCTGCCCGGGAGAGATGGTGACCGAGATGCTCCGCAGACGGCCGCATCTTGCGCTGCGCCGCTGTCGGCGCGGAGAAATTCCGGCTCGCCTCGGCGGGCGGGCATTTCACGTCACCTATCACCACCGCGCCGCGCTGGTTCGCACCTTCTCTCCATGGTTCACGCTCGTTGAGCGCCTGGGGATTGGTGTCACGGTTCCACCGAGCGCCGCCGAGCCCTGGATCTCCCGGCATCCTCATCTGCTCGCGGCAATGGAGTCGCTCGACAAAGTGCTGGCGCGCCCGCTGGCTGTCTTCGGCGACCACATCCTCTATCGGTTTCGCCGCAACGACGCGTCGCCGCCTGAACGCGGCCTCGCGTCGAGAGCGCCTCTGCGAATGCCCCGGACAATCGAATGACCCGGGCGAGACATTGTGGGGACAACGTCCGCCGCGCCGGGCTTTACTCTCCCCTACAGACGAAAGGAGAGGCGCCGCATTGATGCTGTTGAAACAGGTCGCCAATCTCAGCTTTCCCACGTACTGGGCGCACTTCCACCTGCTTGCTTTTGAGGGATGCGTGCGTGGCAGCGCAGGAGAAGACTCACCGGAGACTGCCCTGGCGCTGATCCTCGGAGACGTTCACTCTTCCCCTCCGATCGTGCGGATTCACTCCCAGTGCACCACCGGCGATGTCTTCCACTCGCTGCGTTGCGACTGCCATGAGCAACTGCACCTCGGGTTACACACCATTGCAAAACAGGGCGCGGGCATTCTGCTCTATGAACATCAGGAGGGCCGCGGGATCGGCCTGATAGAGAAGCTGCGCGCCTACGAGTTGCAGGATCAGGGGCTCGACACGATCGAAGCGAATCTGCAACTGGGGCACGCCGTCGATCTCAGGGACTATCGCCTGCCTGTCGCCATTCTCACGTTTCTCGGCATTCGATCGGTTCGCCTCATGACCAACAATCCGCGGAAGATCGAAGCGGTGCGGTCAGCGGGAATCACGATGCACGAGCGTCTCTGTGCCGATGTGCCGGTAACTCGCCATGCGGCGCGCTACCTGGCCACCAAGCGCGAGCGGCTGGGCCACTACGCCGGTACCGTCAACGAGCCCAAGGTGGAAGAACCGGCTCGGTATTCGGTCGCGGCGCTAACCCTACTACCTGCTCTTTCCTGTGCATCCTCGCTGCCGCTCCTCCCCGAAAAAGGATGACGAGATGGGATGACATTGAACTGATCGTTTCGCGACAAGGGCGTGAGCGGGCCGACATACGCCGAGCCCGATGAACATACGCCGGAGGCAACGAGTCCGGCGCCGGACACGGCCAACTCCCGCGAGTTGAGCCGTGGTGCAAGGAAGCGAGGTTCAATGTGGCGGACGTTGTTGTAACCCACACGTATCATCTTCCCTTCGACCCAAAGCAGCTGCGCAAGATGCAGCCCTACCTGCCGTTAGGCATGCTCTACGCAGCCACGGCTCTGCGCGACAGCGGCATCTCGGTCGCCGCGTTCGACTCCATGCTGGAGCAGCCCTCCCCCCATCTCAACGCGGTCCTCGAAAAGCAACGGCCGAAGATCCTCGTCGTCTACGAGGATGATTTCAACTTCCTCTCCAAAATGTGTCTCACGCGCATGCGCGAAGTTGCGTGGGATATCGCCCGGGCTGCTCGCCACATCGGCGCGATCGCCATTGCACACGGCTCGGATTCGACCGACAATCCCGCCCTGTTTCTGGAAAACGGCTTCCATTACGTCCTCTGTGGCGAAGCTGAGGCGACCCTGGTCGCGCTGTGCACGGCGCTTCTTGAGGGGCTCCCCATCCCCAGCATCGCCGGCCTGGTCAAGCGTGACGATGCGGGACGCCTGCAGAGCAGCGCAGAGCGGCTCGCATACAACCCTGCATGGTCGGAGCTCTCACTGCCGGCGCGCGACCTGGTCGATCTGGAGCCCTACCGCTCCGCATGGACGCACGCGCACGGCTATTTCTCCACCAATATGGTCTCCAGCCGCGGATGCCCGTATCGCTGCAACTGGTGCGCCAAGCCGATCTCGGGCAACAAATTTCACCTGCGCCCGGCCGCCGCTGTCGCCGAGGAGATGAAGTTTCTGAAAACCGTTGCCGGCGTGGACCACGTCTGGTTCGGCGACGACGTCTTTGCTCTCAATCATCACTGGGTTCAGGAATTTGCTGAGGAAGTCACCCGGAGGGACGCTGCGGTCCCCTTTAAAATTCAGTCGCGCGCCGACCTCATGACCGAGGAGACCGTGGGTAACCTCAAGACGGCGGGATGCGCAGAAGTCTGGATGGGCGTTGAGTCCGGATCGCAGACCGTGCTCAATGCGATGGACAAGGGCCTGAGCCTGCCCGCAGTCATCGCGGCGCGAACCCGCCTTGGCGAGGCGGCCATTCGCGCCTGCTACTTCCTGCAATTCGGTTATCCCGGAGAAACCTGGACCGAACTTCAGGAAACGATCGCCTTCGTTCGCGCAACCCGCCCTGACGACATTGGAGTTTCCTTTTCCTATCCGTTGCCAGGCACTCTCTTTTATGAGCGCGTGCAGGCGCAGCTGGGTGAAAAACGCAACTGGACCGACAGCGACGACCTCTCCATCATGTTCCAGGCCGCCTACACCGCCGAGTTCTATCGCGCAGTGCGCGACGCCCTGCATGCAGAAGTGGATGGATGGGTCAGCCCCCAGGCAGCCCAGCCATCGCTGGATATGCTCTGGCGCAGGGTGGCCGAACTGGAACCGGTGAGCCGTGTTCCCGATGCCCTCCCCTCTTCGCCTCTCGCCTTGGCCTCCCCCCCTCCCTCATTTGTTCCGGTCGAGGAACTAACCGCCGTGCGGAGGGCCTGAATGCCTAACTCCGCAGCAATCGATCGACCTCCCATGAAGAATGCGCGCAGAAGTGCTCCTGGCAGTCTCCCGTATGCGGATCTGCGTTTGCGCTGTCCGCGCTGCGCGATTGATCTCACCGCGACGCAGTGCCGCCGTTGCGCGTTTCGGCTGGATGCCGACAACGGCATCCTGCGCGCGCTGCCGCCAGAGCGTATCGCCCACTACGCCCGCTTCATGGTGGATTACGAACGCATTCGCGCGGCCGAAGGCCGAGGCAGCGAGAGCGCGGAATTCTATCTCCAGCTTCCTTACCGCGACCTGTCCGGAAAAAATGCCGCGCAATGGCGCATTCGCGCGCGCAGCTGGGATCATTTACTCCGCCATGTTCTGCGACCGAACCTGCCGCCCGCCGCGCGCATTCTCGATCTCGGCGCAGGCAACGGCTGGCTCAGCTTTCGTCTGGCCCAGGCCGGCTATGCTCCGGTCGCTGTGGACCTCCTCACCAACGAGCACGACGGTCTCGGCGCAGCCCAGCACTATCGCCGGGTTA
>JBAUZR010000494.1:0-2232 GCA_049585375.1 Acidobacteriaceae bacterium | reverse complement strand
GCGAAGTACTTGGCCACGTCGTTGGCGATGGAAAACGTCGTGAGGGCGCCTCGCGTCATCAGCAACTGCTTACCGATCTCCACAATCTCAATCAGCTTGGTTGGGTTCGAATCCAGATCCACCATGTTGCCGGCTTCTTTGGCCGCCTGCGTGCCGGTGTTCATCGCCACGCCCACATCCGCCTGCGCCAGCGCGGGCGCATCGTTGGTGCCATCGCCGGTCATGGCCACCAGCTTGCCCTTGCCCTGCTCCCGCTTGATCAGGTCCATCTTGTCTTTGGGTTTGGCTTCCGCCAGAAAGTCATCGACCCCCGCCTCGCGCGCAATCACCGCCGCCGTCATCGGATTGTCGCCGGTGATCATGATGCTGCGAATCCCCATCGCCCGCAGCCGCGCCAGCCGGTCCTTCAGCCCGCCCTTCACAATGTCCTTCAGGTAGATCACGCCCAGCGCCGTGCTGTTCTCCGCCACCACCAGCGGTGTTCCACCCAGGCGCGCAATCTCCTCCACGCGATCGACCACCTGGCGAGGCATCCGCGAGCCCTGTTGTTCCAGATAGCGCGCAATCGCATCCGAGGATCCCTTGCGAATCCTCGTCCCCGGCAGATCAACCCCGGACATCCGCGTCTGCGCGCTGAAAGGCACGAAGGTGCAATGCATCCCGGTCAGATCGCGCCCGCGCAGATTGTACTTCTCCTTCGCCAGCACCACGATCGACCGCCCCTCCGGCGTTTCATCCGACAGCGACGCCAGCTGCGCCGCATCGGCAAGCCGCTCCGTCGTGATATCCGGCGCGGGAAAGAACTCCGTTGCCTGCCGATTCCCCAGCGTGATCGTTCCTGTCTTGTCGAGCAGCAAGGTGTTCACGTCGCCCGCCGCTTCCACAGCCCGCCCCGACATCGCCAGCACGTTGTACTGCACCAGCCGATCCATACCGGCAATCCCGATCGCCGAAAGCAGCGCGCCGATCGTTGTGGGGATCAGACAAACCAGCAGCGACACCAGCACGAAGATCGTCTGCGGCGCGTGGGAATAGATCGCAAACGGCTGCAGCGTGACCACGGCCAGCAGAAAAATCACCGTGAGCCCGGCCAGCAGAATACTCAGCGCGATCTCATTCGGCGTCTTCTGCCGCTCCGCCCCTTCCACCAGCGCGATCATGCGATCCAGAAACGTCTCACCGGGATTCGATGTGATTCGGATCCTGATCCAGTCGGAAAGAACCCGCGTGCCCCCCGTCACCGCCGAGCGATCGCCGCCCGCCTCGCGAATGACAGGAGCCGATTCGCCCGTAATCGCGGATTCATCCACCGAAGCGACGCCTTCGATCACCTCGCCGTCTCCCGCAATAAACTGCCCGGCTTCCACCCGGATGATGTCGCCTGACCGCAGCTGCGAACTGGAAACCGCCTCCATCGAACCGTCCGGCTTCAGCCGGTAGGCCATCGTCTCGCCTTTGGCCTTGCGCAGGGTGTCCGCCTGCGCCTTCCCTCGCCCTTCCGCCACTGCCTCAGCGAAGTTGGCAAAGAGGACCGTGAACCAGAGCCACAGCGTGATCTGCAGATCGAAGCCGACCGGCTTGCCGTGCGCCGCTTCGCTGACCAGCAGCGCCAGCGTGACCACGCTGCCGACTTCCACCACAAACATCACCGGATTCTTCATCATCATTCGCGGATCCAGCTTGCGAAAGGCATCGATAACTGCCTGCCGCAGGATTTCCGCGTTCCACAAACTGTTCTTACGTGCCATCTTTGTCCTCGTGTTACGGGAAGAGAGTTCCGTGTTGCAGCAGCAGGTGCTCCAGAATGGGACCAAGGCTCAGCGCCGGAAAGAAAGTCAGCGCGCCCACGATCAGGATCACGCCCGTAAGCAGCAGCGCAAACAGCGCCGTATTCACGGGGAAAGTTCCTGGCGACGGTGGAACGCTCTTCTTTCGCGCGAGATTCCCCGCCAGCGCCAGCATGGGCACCATCATGAGAAAGCGGCCGATCAGCATCGTGAATCCCAGGCTGATGTTGTACCAGTGCGTGTTGGCGTTCAGTCCGGCAAATGCCGAACCGTTATTGCCTGTTGCCGACGAATAGGCATAAAGAATCTCCGTCAGCCCGTGGGGACCGTTGTTGTTCAGGCTGCTCAGGCCCATCTGCGGAGCCAGCACCGAAATCGCCGTCAGCACCAGAATCAGGATCGGGAAGATCAGCACATACAGCATCGACATCTTGATGTCGTAGGC
>JBAUZR010000493.1:0-11926 GCA_049585375.1 Acidobacteriaceae bacterium | reverse complement strand
CTGGTATGGAGCGCAGGCTGCTCGTCGGGCGAGGAGCCGTACACGCTGGCCATGGTGATGAGCGAGTACGCGGAAGCGCATGCGGGATTCCGCTTCAGGATTCTGGCGACCGACATTTCGACTCAGGTTCTGGAGAAGGCGCAGCTGGGGATTTATACAGCGGAGAGCGTGGAGCCGGTGCCGCCGGCGCTGCGAAGGAAATATCTGATGCGCAGCCGGGAGCGCGATTCGAACCAGGTACGGGTGGCGCCGGAGCTGCGCCGGCTGGTGGAGTTCCGGCGGCTGAACTTTATGGACGCAGATTATGGGCTGCCGGAGAAGGCGGACGCGATCTTCTGCCGGAATGTTCTCATCTATTTCGACCGCGCCACCCAGGAGACGATCCTGCGCAAGCTTACAGGGCAGCTGGCGCAGGACGGGTATCTGTTCGTCGGGCATTCGGAGACACTGCACGACATGCAACTCCCTCTCACGGCGATGGGTCCGGCGCTGTATCGGAGGAATCGTGGCCATGGATGAGGAGGCGACCGAAATGGCGGACATCTACGTGCAGCCGGGCGAGGTGCACCTGGTGCGCGGCCCGACGGTTCTGCGGACCGTGCTGGGTTCGTGTGTCGGGGTAACGTTCTGGAATCGGCGGCTGGGGATCGGAGCGCTCTGCCATCCCATGCTGCCCAATTGTCCGACGGAGGGGAACCGATTGAGCGTGACGGCGTTACGCCGCTATGTGGACTCGGCAATTCGCGATGTGGCGAAACAGATGGATGCTCTGGGCGCGCATCGGCGCGAGACCGAGGTGAAGGTCTTTGGCGGGGCGGACGTGCTGCTGGTGGAGCACGCCGAGACGCGGCCGACGGTAGGCCACCTGAATGCCGATCGCGCGCTCGAGATTCTGGCGGAGGAAGGCTATGCGGTGATCGCGCAGCGACTGGGCGGCCGGCGGGGAGTCCACATCGATTTCCTGACTACTAACGGCGAGGTACGGCTACGGAATCTGTAGCGGGCGAGGCGGCGGAGATGCGGGACTCGAAGATTCGCGTACTGATTGTCGACGATTCGGCCGTGGTGCGGCAGACGCTGGCGGCGCTGCTGAGCTCTGATGCGGAGATTGAGGTGACAGGGACAGCGGGCGATCCGTATGCGGCGGCGGAAAAGATCGCCGAGCAGCTGCCGGATGTGATTACCCTGGACATCGAGATGCCGCGCATGGACGGGGTGACGTTCCTGCGCAAGATTATGGCGCAGCATCCGATCCCGGTGGTGATCTGCTCGAGCCTGGCCGAGGAAGGAACCGCAAGCGCGCTGCAGGCGCTGGAGGCCGGCGCCGTGGAAATTGTCACGAAGCCGCGGCTGGGGGTGAGGCAGTTTCTTGAGGAGTCGCGGACAGCAATTTGTGAAGCGGTGAAAGCGGCGGCCAGCGCCCGCGTGCGTCCGCTGCGGGCGGTGCATCGGGTGGAGCCGAAGCTGACGGCGGACGCGATGCTGGCGCCGGCCACGAGCGCGATGGCCAGGACCACGGAGAAGGTGGTGGTGGTGGGCGCGTCCACGGGCGGGACGGAGGCGCTGAAGACTCTGCTGGAGGCGCTGCCGCCGGATACGGCCGGGATCGTGATCGTGCAGCACATGCCGGAGCTGTTCACGCGGGCTTTCGCGAATCGCCTGGACGGCCTTTGCGCGATCACGGTAAAGGAGGCGGAAACCGGGGATACGGTGCTGCGGGGGCGGGCGCTGATCGCACCCGGGAACCACCACCTGCTGCTGCAGCGGAGCGGCGCGCGCTATTACGTGGAGGTGAGAGACGGACCGCTGGTATGCCGGCACCGGCCCTCGGTGGATGTGCTGTTTCGTTCGGCGGCGCGCTACGCCGGGCCGAACGCGGTCGGCGTGATCATGACCGGGATGGGCGACGATGGGGCGCGGGGCATGCTGGAAATGAAGCAGGCGGGGGCCACAACGATCGCGCAGGACGAGGCGACAAGCGTGGTGTTCGGCATGCCGAAGGAAGCGATCAAACTGAATGGCGTGGACAAAGTGCTGGCGCTGGAGGCGATTGCGGGAGCGATTCTGAGCTGCGCGCGTTGAAGACGCGGCCGCCCTCCCCTGAGCAGGAAAACGCCGGAATTCCTCTGCTATGCTGTGTGAAACCATTCAGGTTCCCCGCTTCCGGGGGCGCAGCGGATGGCTTTCGCCATCCCTGGAATGGTCCCGCAGGCATGCGCCGCAGCCGGTTTCCGGATCGGCCCGCACGTCCAGCCGCAGGCGGGAAATGTCTCAGGAGGAGGCACGATGCCCAACATGAAGCAGATTGCCGAGCTGGCCGGCGTCTCGCTGGGCACCGTTTCTCACGTCCTGAACGGCACGGCGCACGTCCGCGAGCCGCTGCGGAAGCGCGTTCTGGACGCGGTAAAGACGACCGGCTACCAGCCCAGCCAGCTCGCCCGCGGGCTGCGGCGCGACAAGACCAACATTCTGGCCATGATTATCCCGGATATCCTGAACCCCTTCTTTCCGGGAGTGGTGCGCGGCGCCGAAGACGTGGCGTTTGCCAACGGATATCGTCTGGTGCTGTGCAACACCGATAACGATCATGCCAAAGAAGTGATGCACCTGAACGCGCTGCGAACCTATCTGCCGTCGGGGCTGATCGTGATTCCGTCCGATTTCAGCGATCTGACCGCGCAGACCGAATCCTACCGGAACGCGGGCGCCGCAGTTGTCTGCATCGACCGCTTGCCGCGGAACTGGGACGGCGACAGCGTCACCATCGATAACGCGGCCGGCGCGTATCACGCGACCTCTTATCTCATCGGCCTCGGACACCGGAAGCTCGCTGCAATTACCGGGCCGCTGCACCTCACCAACGCGCAGGATCGGCTGAAGGGGTTCAAGCGCGCGCTGAAGAAGGCCGGCATGGACCTCGATCCCGGATACATGCAGGAGACCACCTTCGATCGCGCCGGCGGCTTCGCGAAGGCGAAAATTTTACTGAAGATGATTCCTCGCCCCACGGCGATTCTGGCCTGCAACGACCTGATCGCACTGGGAGCGCTGCTGGCCGTCCGGGAAGCCGGCCTGCAGTGCCCCGAGGACATTTCGATCGTCGGCTTCGACGGGCTGGATCTGACGGAAACAACGACGCCGCAGCTGTCGTCGGTGTACCAGTCGCCGTATCAGCTCGGGGCCGAGGCGGCGCAACTGGCACTGGACCGCGTCGCGCAGAAAGACGGCCCGGTCCGGCAAATCGTTCTCAAGACCGAGCTGCGCATACGCGACTCGGTAGGGCCGGCGCCGAAGGCCGACAATGCGCCGGTGCTGCTCTCGCTGAAGAAATCCCGGTCGGTAGCCGCGCGGGCCTGAGACGCAGGCTCGCCATTCGATAATGCAAACGACCTTACTGTAAGACGCTGGAATCAGCTCGACATGCAAAGGCTCACTCGACTGCCACTCGATCCAGACGACAAGGTTGGTTCCGTTAGCTCAGTCTGCTGTGAAGGAAATTATCTATGTTGAAAAAGCTGAACGTTCTGCACACGCCCGACCTGTTGCACGTCCTGGCGTCGATGGGGCATGGAGACGAGATCGCGCTCGTGGATGCGAACTTTCCCGCGGTTTCGATGGCGCAACGCCTGGTGCGGCTCGATGGAGCCGATCTGCCGTCGGCCGTGGAAGCCTGCGTCGATCTGATGCCCCTCGATACCTTCGTCGACCACCCGGCGCTCCGCATGATGCAGGTCCATGCGCCCAGCGAGATTCCCGAGGTGCAGCAGATTTGCCAGAAGATCATCGACAAGGCGGAAGGGCGGCACGTGGAACTGGCCGGGATTCCGCGCGAGGAATTCTATGAGCGCACAAAGAAGGCCTTCGCCGTGGTTTATACGGCTGAACGCCGCGTCTACGGCTGCCTGCTTCTGAAAAAGGGCGTCGTTTACCCCGACTAAGGCCCGGCTCCTTTGCCCGCGAGCATGGACGAGGACTGGCTGGACTCGTTCAGCCATGAAGGCGACGCACTCTGTCGAACCGGGACGGGCACGTGACGATCGAGCTGAGTTATGGATTACTATGCTGTGGAGAATCTGCCGGGCCTGGGGAAGACCTGGTTCCAGTTCTATTCGGGACGGGCTTCCGCCAGCCTCGGCGCTTCTGGCTGCGTCGTCGGCAATTGAAATCCCGCTCGCGTCGCTGAAGCAGTAGCTGAGCTGATCAAACAATCGAGGTTTTGCCCATGGCCGCAACTACGACCGCCGCACCGGCCACCACGGCTACCGGTCGGCTCCTCTCCATCGACATCGCCCGCGGTATCACCATCGCTTTCATGATCATGGTGAACAACAGTGGCGCGGCGGCGTACGCCCCGTTTCGCCACTCGCTCTGGAATGGCTGGACCCCGACAGACCTTGTGTTCCCCACCTTTGTCTTCCTCGTCGGAACGTCGATCGTACTGGCGTTCAGCCGGCGGCTGGAAAAAGGCGCGTCGAAGGCCGCCATTGCGACCAGCATCATTCGCCGCACCATCATCCTGTTCGCACTCGGTCTGGTGGTGAACGGCTTCCCGCATTTCCCGTGGGCCACGCTGCGTATCTACGGCGTGCTGCAGCGGATCGCCCTCTGCTATTTGTGTGCGGGGCTGTTCTATTTGTGGCGCCGCGACGCGATGAGCAAGATCGTGGCCATCGTCGTTCTGCTGGTCGGCTACTACATCCTGATGCGCTATGTGCCGGTTCCAGGGGCGGGCGTGCCGACGCGAGACATTCCGTTGCTCGATCCGAACCAGAACTGGGTCGCCTGGCTCGATCGCAAGCTGCTCTACGGCCGGCTTTATGAAGGCGTGCGCGATCCGGAAGGGTTGCTGAGCACGTTTCCGGCGATTGCCACCGCGCTGCTCGGCGTCCTGACAGGCCTTTGGATCCGATCTGAGCGGCCGCGCCGGCAGATTGCCACCGGACTCTTCATTGCCGGTCTGGTGCTGATTGCGCTGGGCGAGTTGTGGAACCCCTGGTTCCCGATCAACAAGAAGCTCTGGACCAGCTCCTATGTGCTCTTCGCCGGCGGCTGCTCGGCGCTGCTGGTTGCGCTGCTCTACTGGTGCATTGAAGTGAAGGAATGGCGCCGCGGCTGGAAGCAGCCGTGGATTGTCTTCGGGACCAACGCCATCTTTGCCTACATGCTGTCAGAGCTGCTGGCGTCCACTCTGTGGTCGGTCCATGTCAACGGCAAGGAGTATCTGTGGACCTGGATTTACCAGCCATTCGCCAAAATTCACCCGGTCGGCATTGGATCGCTGCTCTACTCGATCGCCTTCGCCGCGGTGTGCTGGGTGGTGACGTATCCCCTGTGGCGGAAGAAGATCTTCCTCAAAATCTGAGGCGCGGGGTCGCTATCATTAGTGAGCAGCGGCCTCGCCATGGGGTATTCCTGCGTTGAGTGGTCCGCCGCCTCTTCATAGCTGCAGGGGGGCTGCGCGGCGCGTCCGCTATCCGGAGTACGACGGCGTGCCGCAACAAGCGCCGGGCTAGACCAGACGCAGCAACAGCACGATCCCCAGGCCCAGAACGACAAAAGGCACCCAGAAATGACTGTCGGTCAGAATCGCTCGCAGCACGCGCTTCACGGTTCCCCGCAGTATACCGGGTTCGTCATCCCGCAATTTCTCGCAACTTTGTCGCCGCCGCCTTGCATAGCGGCTTGCGTGAATGGTAAACCGATCCCATAGCCAGCAGACTCCCGAAGGAGGACACGATGAGCGTCGCGCAATCTTTGAATCAGGAACCACTGAAACATGTGGAAGAGTGGGACGACTATGTAGCCGGACGCTATCAGGAAGGCAGGGAGCAGTCGGAGTTCCGGAACTTCGAGTCCGCAGCCAAAGTCAACCCCGGCATCGCCGAGTTCTACCGGCAGAACCACACAGGCCAGACGCTCGCCTTTGTCCTCGAGAAGGAAAAGCAGTACGGGACCCTCTCGCGCGGCAAGCGCTCTCTCTGGGAGGCGGCGGACTACCTCAACACCCTCGTCGACGACAGCGACCCCGACACCGACCTCTCCCAGATCGAGCACCTCCTGCAAACCTCTGAGGCCATCCGCAAAGACGGACATCCCCGCTGGATGATCCTCGCCGGCTTCATGCACGACCTCGGCAAAGTCCTGTGCCTTTATGGAGAGCCGCAATGGGCAGTGGTCGGCGATACCTTCCCGGTCGGCTGCGCGTGGTCCGATCAGATCGTCTTCCACGACTACTTCGCGCAGAACCCCGACGCACAGGTTCCCGAATACCAGACCCTCAATGGCATCTACGAGCCGCACTGCGGCCTCGAAAACGTCCACATGTCGTGGGGGCACGATGAGTACATCTATCGTGTCGCCCGGAAGTATCTGCCGGAGCCCGCGCACTATATGCTGCGCTACCACTCCTTCTATCCGGCTCACCGCCACGGAGCGTACCGGCACCTCATGACGCCGCACGATGAGAAGATGTTCGGCTGGGTGGAGAAGTTCAATCCCTACGATCTCTACTCCAAGGGCTCTGCCAAGCCCAACCTGAAAGAGCTTCGCCCCTACTACGAGGACCTGATGGCGGAGTTCTTCCCATCGGAGATCGACTGGTAGCCTTGCCGACGCAGCCGATCCGGAAGATCGCCGCCAACCCGGCACCGTCCCCCGCAGCCGCGACCGCGCCGGCTCCAGCCCTCCGCGGTCGATTCGGCCTGGGCATCGCCTGTGCCCTTGCTGCCGGCGCATGGCTGGGCGCCGCTGAGGCTCCCGCACGCCTGGTCGCCTCCGGCTTCTCGCCTTTTGCCATCTCCTTCTGTATGGTCTGGGGCGTCTTCCTCGCTCGCTGGACGCTTCCCATCGCCATGAAAGGCACGCACTCCGTGGTGCGCGACCTGCGCCGGCGCCCGCACCTGATCATGTGGGCCGTTCTCGCCGGAGCCCTCTGGTCCGTCGCCAATACCCTCACCATCTATGCCATCCGCGACGTCGGCCTCTCCATCGCTTTTCCCCTCTGGAACACCAACACCCTGGTCGGCATCTTCTGGGGCTGGGCGCTCTTTCATGAGCTGCGCGGCGCCTCCGCCCGCAGCTGGGCCAAAGTCGCCGGCGGAGCGGTCGCCATCGTCGTTGGATCCGTTCTGCTCTCGATGCTTTCGGTCCACACCATGTCCGCTACCCCCGGGCGCGCCCTGGCCGGCATAGCCGCGGCTCTGGGAGCTGGCCTGCTGTGGGGCACCATGTATGTTCCTTATCGCAAGGCGTACCTGAGCGGCGTCAATCCCCTCTCGTTCGTCACCATCTTCACCTTCGGTGAAATCGGCACCATGCTTTTTCTCGCGGCCGTCCTCCCCGGCAGCGTGCATAGTCTCGTCCGCCAACTCCACGCCATGCGACCGTCAATCTTCTGGCTCCTGCTCGGGGGATTCTGCTGGGTCATCGGCGACCTCTTCCAGCAATACGCCACCAAATACGTCGGCATCAGCCGCGCTATTCCGCTCTCCAACACCAACCAGCTCTGGGGATTCGCGTGGGGCGTCCTCGTCTTCGGCGAGCTGGCGGGCACCCATGGAACTGTGCGCCTCATAGCCCTCGGTGCTTCGGGACTCACGATCTTCGGCGCGATGCTGATTGCCGGCGCCACCGTCTCTGACCGCGAAGCCGCTTCCTCCGTGGGCGCCATCCGCCGCGAGTGCGACCGCTACGGCCTCGACCTGAGCGCGACGCTCCGCACCCAGGAGGGTTTTGACGAGGACTCCCTCACCCCGCGCCATCGCCCCTGGGTCGACTTCCTGATCCTGGCTGCCGCGGTCGCCGTCTTCGCATGGTTTGGCGTCTCCGCCCGCGTGCCGGTCGTTCCCATGCACATGCCTTCCGCCCTGGTCCTCAGCGCGATCCTCATCGCCGTTCTCGCTGCCTGCGGATGGCTCCTCTGGAAAAAGACCCGCTTCGCGTAACTACCGTGCTGCCCCGCGTCCGCACCCCTCTGGAACGCTCCTGCCCCTTCCATTTAAAGTGAAAGAAGCCGTTAAAGGACTCGCCTTCGCGACCATGGACATTGTGGGCGTCGGACTAAACGCCACCGACACGTTGATTCCCGTTTCGCATTACCCCGCCTCTGGCTCCAAAGTGGAGTTCCGCTCCGCCTCTATCCTGCCCGGCGGTCAGGTCGCCACCGCGATGGTCGCCTGCCAAACCTGGGGCCTGCGCGCCCGCTACATCGGCAAGCTCGGCGACGACGAAGCAGCCGCCCTCCACCGCGAAGAATTCCGTAAGGCCGGCGTCGAAACTCACCTCTTCTCCGCCCCAGGCTGCCCCAGCCAGCAGGCCTTCATCCTTGTCGAAGACTCCGGCGAGCGCACCGTGCTCTGGAAGCGCGATGACCGTCTCACTTTAAAGCCCGAAGACCTGCGCCGCGAGTGGTTCACCGACGCCCGCGCCATCCACGTCGACGGCCACGACACCCAGGCCGCCATAGCCGCCGCCACCTGGGCGCGCGAGGCGGGCATCCCCGTCGTTGCCGATCTCGACGAGCTTTACCCCAGCGTCGAGCAGCTCCTCGAAAAAGTCGACTATCTGATCGTCAGCCGCGATATCCCTGGCCGCATCACCGGCAAGGCCGACCTGCCCGACGCTCTGGCCCGCGTGCAGCGCCAGTTCGGATGCCGCCTGACCGCCGCGACCCTCGGGCAGAACGGCGTCCTCGCCTACACCCGCAACGCCTGGAGCTACCGCCCCGCCTTCCGCGTCAACGTTGTCGATACCACTGGCGCCGGCGACGTCTTCCACGCCGGCTTCATCTACGGCCTGCTGCAGAACTGGCCCCTGGTCCGCACTCTGGACTTCGGCTGCGCCGCCGCCGCACTCAACTGCACCGGCACCGGAGCCCGCGGCGGCATCGGTCCAGTCGCGGAAATTGAAAAGCTCATCGCATCCGGCGCCCACCACCCCTCGGAATTCGACCGCTTCGATCGCGCGGCAGAGGCTGCCAGCGTGGGCGAGCCGCTTCTCGCCTGGTAAGATCCGTTCCTGAGGCAAAAGATGGACTCCTGCGGTTTGGCGACGAGAGTGGGTCTTGTTGTTGCATTGTTCGTCAGTGCAGGACTGGGAATCGTTGTTGTCGTCCCCGCTTGGCTGATCCTGTTTTTTGGTTCCGAAGAGTCGAGCCTCCTGGTCACAGATGTAACCGACAACGCGGCTGCCTCGTCAGCGATGAAAAAGATGCGACGGTCAGCCAGTCTCTTTTCAATTGCAGTTGTCGTGGACCTCTGTGGAACGGTGATGGCCGTGGTGAATGACTATTACCTCGCGCAATTAGGATGTATTGCTCTTGGCGCCATCTTTTATGTATGGAGCCTCCGCGTAGGCTGGGGAATTTCCGCCCGTGGGAAAGCAATCTTGCGCCTCGGCACCGGGCTGATCCTTATCGTTACAGCTTTGGCGACCGGTCTGATACTGATCGTTGTCTCAGACGGCGGACTCCGGTGTTTGTGGTGATTGCGAACCAACACTAGCACTCCATCGGAATGTGAAAGATATTTCGCTTTCCATTCGCCTATACTGCTTCTTGACGCGGCCGGCGCATGAAATCTCTCAGTCCAACTCCTCCCGTCTCGGCCCCCGCTCTGCGGGCGGAGATCAGCGCGCGCAATCACGCACGCGCTGGCGAGTTCACCCACGAGATGACGTGGAGTTCCACGCCCAGCGTCCTCTACGCGGAAACAGACGGACACCACGGCAATTTTCTGCCCGCGTCATGGAAACGCATCTGTGCTCGGCCCGAGTGGCGGAAGCGCGCAGCCAAGAGCTACACCGCAAGCCGCTACGTTCCGCGCTCCGGCGATCGCCGCCGCTTCGAGCTCGACTGCGCCAACAGCTCCGACGCGCTGCTGATGAACGTCTTTTGCTATCCGAAAATCCTCCTCCGCCCGGCGCTGTGCGCGTTGCTTGGCGTGGAACCCGGCCTCGAGCCCGGATTCGGCTTTCGCCCGTCCATTCCGCGGCTGCACGGCCACATCGACCGCACCGAGATCGATATGCGCCTCGGCAGCCTGCTGGTCGAAGCCAAGCTCACCGAAGGCGACTTCCAGCGCGCGCCTCTCCGTCTGCTCGGCCGCTATCCCAGCCTGAATGATGTCTTCGATCTTGAGCGCCTGCCCATCGTCAACGACCGGGTCCACTCCTGGCAGTTGATCCGCAGCGTCCTCGCCGCTCATGCCGCGGACGCATCGTTCCTGATCTTCTGCGACCGTCGCCGTCCCGACCTCATCGATCGCTGGTTCGCCGTGATGGGCGCCGTCTCCTCAAGCGCGCTCCGTACCCGCCTCGGCCTCCTCACCTGGCAGGAGATCGCCTCCACGCTGCCTGCGCGGCTTCAGCAATTTCTGAACGAAAAGTACGGAATCTGAAGCTGAACGGGCTTGAAGAAGAAGGCGGCGCATCATCGCGCCGCCCTGTTTGCTGCTTGTTCGACTTCTCTTCTTTTGCTGGTGTGACGAATACGCCGTCAAATCCGCATTGGCATGATGATGTACCGGTACCGGTACTCTTCTGATCCGTCTTCCGGCCGCATCTGTCCGGCAGACTGCGAGTCCTTGAACTCCAGCCGCACCTCGCCCTCGTTCCCGATCGCCTTCAGGAAATCGATCAGGTACGCCGAGTTGAATCCCACCATGATCGGATCGAAGCTGTACGGTGTCTCGATCGTGTCCTCCGACTCACCCGCTTCCGTGGACGACGAGGAGACCTTCAGCTCGTTCTGCTCGATGCGCATCTTGATCGCACCCGACCGCTCATCGGCAAACTGCGCCACGCGCTGAATCGATGAGGAGAGATCTGTGCTGCGCACAATGACAAATTTATTATTGTCGCGCGGCATCACCGCTTCGTAGTTAGGGAACTGCCCCGTCAGCTTGCGGCTGGTCAGCACGCGATACCCAATGCGAAAGAACAGCGTGCTGTCATCATCGGCAAAGTCCACAGTCTCTGCCTCTGTGTTCGACAGCAGCGACTGCAGCTCCTGCAACGCCTTGCGGGGAATAAGGATCTTCTTCTCCGCCGTGATGCCCGGAAAATTCTCCCCGGTCTTCTCGATGTGCGCCAGCCGGTGGCCGTCGGTCGCCACCATCGCGATCGACTCGGCCTTCAGGATCAGCAGTGCTCCGTTCAGTGTGTAGCGCGACTCCTCGTTTGAAATCGCGAAGATCGTCCGCGCAATCAGCGTCCGCAACGACGCCACCGGAATCTTCGTTACGCCGCCTTCGGGAAACTCGGGCACCTGCGGGAAATTTGCCCGTGCCATCCCCACCATTCGGGTGTTGGAGCGGCCGGCGCGAATCTGCACCCAGTGGTTCTCCAGCAGCTTGATCGAAATGTCCCCATCGCCCAGCAGCCGGATGTAGTCATACAGCTTGCGCGCCGGGATTGTGCAGGAGCCGGGCTTCTTGATCTTCGCCGCGCACGATGTCCGAATGCTCTGGTCCAGATCGGTAGCCGTGATCACGATGCGGTCGCCATCGGCTTCCAGCAGGAAGTTGGAGAGGATCGGAATCGTGGTTTTGCGCTCCACCACGCTCTGTGTCGCAGTCAGCTCTCGCACCAGATCCTGGCGGCTGACCGTGATCTCCATGGCCGCACTCCCGACGGCCTTTTCCTGTTCAACTCCAGCCGGCATAATGGCTCCCCCGATTCAATTGGACTCAATGTACACCATGCAGGGCAGACAGCCGCAAGGTGCAGGGATCGCAATCCATTCTATTGAGAAACGGGCAGACCGCGCGCTCTGGAAAACGTGGGCCTTTCTGTGAGTCGCCCCTTCTCCCGTCCGACCGACCCGAACGGCGGCGAAGAAGAGATTCTTATTTCTCTTTTCTCCCGTAGTAGTAGTCGTTCGTGGAGTAAAAGTGGAAACGGACGGCCCAACCGCGCAGGGAGCGACTGC
>JBAUZR010000492.1:0-3950 GCA_049585375.1 Acidobacteriaceae bacterium | reverse complement strand
ACAACGTCAGCATCCTCCCAGGGCAGTGCGGGGGGCGGCGCGATACTGGACTCCGTGGATTGCGTAAGCAGAAGACGAACGCGGGCCGCGGCGCGATAACCGGCTTCGCCCTCCAGTGCCACAGGCTGGAAGGCCTCCGCCAGAGCAGTTCGCAGATAAAGTCGGTCAAACACCGCCGGTACGTCTTCCTCCTGCGGCAGAATCTCGAACAGCGTCCGCAACAAGCACCACGCGATCACCGGAGCCCATACCGCAACGGCGCTGATCTGCGGACTATAGCTGGGCACCACGGTTCGCGCCTCCGACGGCCACCCTCGGCTGAAGGCTCGTTCCAGCGATGGCACCTTCGCCGCAGCCATAAGCAGCACATGGTATCGGCGCATCGCCGCTTCCACAGGTAGCGCGGATCGCAGAGAAGGGGCGGAGGCGGGCACCGTCAGCGGTTCAACGTCCGATTCTTCCGTAGAAACTGTTCGAGTCTTCTTTGCGCCCTCGACTTTTGGATGAGCGATCGAACGTGGCTCTGCTATATCGATAGCGGCCAGGGCAGCCTTCAGGAACCGTTCTGCATTCCTCTCCAGCGCCTCCAGCATATCTTCGCGGCTGCACGGGGCTTTCGCAGCATGCGCCAGTGAAGTATGGTCGGTTGCCTCGGCCTCGACCAGATCGGCATAGCAGCTCAACAGGGCGGGATCGAGCGCCGCACGCAGCGCCTGATGCACCGGGCGAAGCTTGAACTTCGCCATGGCTTCATCCAGGCTCCACGTGCCGGACCCATTAAGATCCGCGCACAGTGCATCCCATGGCTGCTCCACGGTTGAATGCTTCTCGCGCCAGTTCTGGAAGACGTGGTACTGGTACGCGCCCAGATGAAGATGGAAGCCGCGATCGCGGATCTCGCCGACGTATCGCAGATAATGCAGGCCGGTGGCGTTGTCCTGATAGGCGCAGAGTGCATTGCCATGCGGTGGCAGGCCCAGAGCATCGTGGAGTGTGAGATTGAAGAGCGCACCGCTGCTCTTGTCCGCGCGCGCCGCCGAGTGGTGCAGCGTGCCCGATGTGCTCGCATATTTGTTGTGGTAAACAGCCAGCGCAGACTGGTCGCCGAGCCGGTTCGACCAGGCAAAGACGTTTTCATCCACCGTTCCGTCATCGCGCCAGAAATCGAACAGCGCGAAATTGGCGCTTTCGGCGAACAGCTTCCGATTTTTCAGCAACGGAGCAATCTCACGCTGGTGGCGATCCACCAGTGGCCGATTGGGCGTTTCCTCGTAACGCGGCCGCTTGTACTCCATTCCGTACTTTTCCGTGAATGCTTCGATCTGCCCGTGTCCGAACATCGGCAGCCCCGGCAGCGTTGCCAGCATCGTGCAAACGCCAAAATATTTGTCTCCGGTTCCAAACTGGTCAATCGCCGTCCGTTCATCGGGGTTACTCATAAAGTTGACGTAACGCTTTAAGATGTCCGGATCGAATTCGACAGTGTTCTTAATCACCGAGCGATACTTCGCATTCTCCTCGTCCCGCAGCATGTTCATAAACGCGCTGTTGTATACGCGATGCATCCCGAGTGTCCGGACAAAGTAGCCCTCCAGCAGCCAGAACGCCTCGGCCAACAGAAGAGTCCCGGGAACTTCGGCAGCCACGCGATCGACCACTTCGCGCCAGAACTCGTGCGGCATCGCCGCGTCAAACTGCTCCTGGGTCATCGCAAACTCGGCCCGCGAGGGAATCGATCCGCCGCTGCCCGGCACCGGAAACCACAGCCGCTGCACATGGCGACGGGCCAGGGTCATCGCCGCGTCAAAGCGGATGATCGGGAAAAGCCGCGCCACATGCAGAATCGTCTGGATCACCTGCTCACGCACGGCCGCGCTCAGGTAGTTCAGCTGGGCCGTGTCGTTCCACGGAAAGCTCGTGCCGTCGTTGCCGTGATAGACGTACTCCGTGTGTCCGGAGCTGTTGTCGCGGCGCTGGAAGACCACCGCGGCGTCGGTCTGGTCGTAATAGTGATCTTCGATTCGGATCGAGACGCGTCCATCCGGCGAGAGATCCGGACCGTTAAAGCTGTAGGCCGGGTAGGGCCGGTCGAGCCGCGAAAGGAACCACTCCGGATGTTCCACCAGCCAGGGCGAATCGATTCCCATGTGGTTCGGGACCATGTCGCTCGCCAGCCGGATACCGTACCGGGCCGCCCGCTCCCGCAGATTCCGGTAGGCGTAGTCGCCGCCCAGATCATCGGCAATCCGGTAATCGAACAACGAATAGGCGGAGGCGACTGCGTCCTGCTGGCCGCGCATGCGTTTAATCATTTGCGAGGCGCGGCTGCGCTCCCATACGCCGATGAGCCACAGCGCATTCATCCCGCGGTGCGCCAGCGTCTCCAGTTCTTCGTCGGGAATCTGGTCCAGCCGCTCGATCGGCCGGCCGTATTGCCGCGATAGCTGCGCCAGCCAGACGTAGGTGCTCTTGGCGATCATCACCACGTTCGGCATCCAGTCCACATCGGGACTGAAGCGCTCGTATTCGATATCGCCCGGATGCGCGCTATGGTGGAAGTCAGGGACTTCCGAGTGCGGTGTGTCGCTGAAAGGATCGTGCGGCCGGCGCGATGACGGCGGGTGGAAGCGCATCCAGACAGCGACCTCTTCCTCCTTCAGCACATCGGCGGCGAGCAGAATCTTCTGCAGATTGTCGCCGAGAAACTGCGCCCAGTTCTCGCGAATCCACGCCAGCTGGCCCGACAACGACTCCGGCGATGCCTGTATGGGAGCCAGCAGCAAATCAAGCAGGTTGCCGCGCCCCATCCCCGTCTCAGGGCGGGTGGCGAAGTAGCTGCTCAGGGCAGCCGTAACCTGGGGATACGCCGTGCTCTGGGCGAGCTTCCTGTCGTCGTAGAGCTCGCGGAACGGCCGGAATGCGGGATTCTGGTTGGCCAGCCACAGCAGCATCATCTCTTCAAGCACTGCTTCGCGATGGGCCAGACCTTCAGTCGACCGGTCCAGCCATTTGTCGATTGACTCTTCGCCTCGATAGATGGCCGAATTAGGAAACTCCTCAACGAACGTCCGCAGCAGCCGCTCGACATTCTCCTCGCCGACTTGTTGCGAAAACCATGTCAGCGCGCCCTGGGTGACCTGCGGATCGCGGTTGCGCCGGTATAGCGCCACCAGAGCGTGGCTCACCTCGTCGATCAGCCCCATCGCGAACAGCGCGCCGGGATTGACGACGGCGTCCTTATCGCCGCTTGCGGCGCGAATTTCCGTTATGCGAAAGGCGAGTTCGCGGCACGACGCCAGATCGCCGAAGATGACGTTGCCGACGAAATTGAACAGGGCATCGCTCACCTGATAGCGGTTGCGAGACTCGCGGGAAATATGGAATTCCATCATGGGATCTTCGGGGAACAGCGGAGATGTTCCTGCGCCTTTTCTTTCATCCGATGCGGAAAGCGCTCATCGGGTCAACAGGTTGTCGGCAAAGAGATTCTACTTCCCGGTACGATTCCGTGGCGCAGTGGGGCACGCTACCATATCATTCGATGCCTGAGTTGCCCGACATTGCGGCCTACCTCAGCGCGCTCGAGCCGCGGATTCTCGGTCAGAAGCTCCTGGCGGTCCGCCTCAACAGCTTCACGCTGCTGCGAACCGCGCAGCCGCCCCTCTCGAGCGTGGAAGGCCGTACCGTCCGCGAGCTCCGGCGCATCGGCAAACGCATTGCCATCGGCCTCGATGGGGATTTGTGGCTCGTGCTGCACCTGATGATTGCCGGGCGTCTGCACTGGAAACCAGCCGCGGCCAGGCTGGCCGGGCGGAATACCCTCGCGGCCTTTGACTTTCCTGGCGGATCGCTGGTGCTCACCGAAGCCGGCACGAAGCGCCGGGCTTCGCTCTACGTTGCCGGCGGAGAGGACGCGCTGCGCCTCATGGATCCCGGAGGCATCGATGTCC
>JBAUZR010000491.1:0-1801 GCA_049585375.1 Acidobacteriaceae bacterium | reverse complement strand
GGGCAGCCGGGCGAAGTGACGAGCACGCCGGATGATCCGTTCAAGCTGGAAGACGACGTGGTGGCCGGCGTCCTGCAGATGCTGAGCCTTTCCGCGAAACCGGAAGCACCGGCGACGGAGCGGTATGGAACCAACATCCCGGCGGCATACGACGCGTATCTGCGAGGGGTGGGGTATCTGCGGGATTATCAGATTGCGGACAACCTGAAGAATGCGGCGGCGAGCTTTACCGAGGCCACCCGGGCCGATCCGCAGTTTGCAGGTGCATACGCGGGGCTGGGGGAAACCCACTGGGCGGAGTATCTGGCGAGCAACAACGAGGGGGAAATCGGGCTGGCGCGTGCGGAGTGCGCAAAGGCGGTGAGCCTGAATGCGCAGGTGGCCGAGGCGCAGATCTGCCAGGGAACGATCGATGACGGGACGGGACAGGCAAAGCAGGCGCAGGGTGAGTTTCAACAGGCTCTGCGGCTCGATCCGCAGAGCGACACGGCGCTGAACGGGCTGGCGCGGACCGATGAAGAGCTGGAAGAGCCGCAGGAGGCGGAGAAGGTGTATCGGGAAGCGATCCAGGCGCGGCCGTACTACTGGGCGAATTATTTTGCGCTGGCGAATTTCCTGGTGCGGCGCGCCCAGTATGCAGAAGCGGCGAGCGTGCTGGAGGATGGCGTGGCGAAGTTCCCGGCCAACAGCTTTCTGGCGCGGCGGCTGGGCGTGGCGTATTTCCTGGAAGGGCAGTTCTCTCCGGCGGCAGCGACGTTCCAAAAGGCCATCACGGAGCGGCCACACGCGGAAGCGTATATGGATCTGGGCCAGGTCTATATGCACCAGCAGCAATTTGGGCCGGCGGTGGCCGCGCTGGAAAAGGCGGCGTCGCTGAACCCGCATTCTTTCTCGATTGAAGCGGACCTGGCGGATGCGTCTGCGTGGAGCGGCAATGCGGCAAAAGCGGCGGCCCATTATCGGGAGGCGCTCACGCTGAGCCAGGCGCGGCTGAAGGTGAACCCGCAGGATCTGGACGCGCTGATGGTGGCGGCCTACGGCTCGGCGGCGCTGGGCTCAAAGCAGGCTGCGGTGAATTATCTGAACGCAGCTCTGCAACATGCGCCGGAGGACGCCGAGGTGAACTACTATGCGGCGCGGGTGTATGCGCGAAACGGAGATGCGGCGACGGCGCGGGCCTGGGCGGAGAAGGCGCTGGCCCATGGCTACTCGAAGGCAGACATCGGGAGCGCTCCGGACCTGAAGGGTCTGGCGCCCGCCGGGTAAGCCTGCTAAGGACTGGGATTCTTCACGATTTGCAGATGCGGATCGTGGCATTCGTGCTTTATGCCGTCGCCTGGATCTGGGGGAGACTTGCCGCTTGCATCGGCGTCCTGGTACTGGAGTTCCATCTTGTACTGGCAATTGATGGCGGAAGCGACGGGTTGCTGAGAATCGCTGGAAGGGCCGAAGGGTCCATTGGGATCGAACGGGTGCTTAAAGGGATCCTTTGGACAACCCTGGGTGATGGTAACGAGCCGATGGACGCGGAAGAGCCGTCGATGACTGGACGAGAAAACGATGTGCTCTGTGTTGGCGACAGCAAAACACATGGGAGCGTGGCCAGACATCGCGGGGGCGCTGGTCTGCCCGTAGTCGCAGGGATTCTTCTGGCTCGGATCGACAAGGTCGACATCGAGCGAGCACGTGCGATTCTGCATTCCCGCCGGCCCGCTCCACTTGCAGAGGTATTCGGGATTTCCCGGCATGGCGCAGGTCTGCGTCATCGGCCTCTGCGCAGCGGCGAAACCGGTGAATCCGC
>JBAUZR010000490.1:0-12228 GCA_049585375.1 Acidobacteriaceae bacterium | reverse complement strand
GGAGCGGTGGGCGCGGGTGCTGCCGGGCACGGTGTGCGACGAGCTGCGCAGCGAGGCATTGCGTGTGACGGGAAACCTGCTGAACTGGGGACCGGATCCGTCGACGCACAACCACTGCTGCTTCGGCGGGATGATCGGCAACAATTCGTGCGGGGCACACGCACAAATGTCGGGCAAGGTGGAGCACAACGTCGAGGAACTGGAGATTCTTCTCTACGACGGCACGCGGATGACGGTGGGGTGGATGAGGGAGCGCGATCTGGAGGGGAAGATTGCCGGGGGTGGCCGAGAAGGCGAGATTTATCGGGGGCTGAAGGCGCTGCGGGACCGGTATGCGGGGCAGATTCGGGACAAATATCCGCCGATACCGAGGAGGGTTTCCGGCTACAACCTGAATGAGCTGCTGCCGGGGAAGGATGGGCGGTTCAACATCGCGCGGGCGCTGGTGGGCAGCGAAGGCACGCTGGTAACGGTGCTGGAGGCAAAGGTTCGTCTGATTGACGCGAAGGCGGAGCGGGCGATCCTGATGCTGGGCTATCCCAGCGTGTACGAGGCGGCGGACCACGTGATGGAGATCGACGCGTTCAAGCCGGTGGCACTGGAGGGCATTGACGACCGGCTGCGGGAGAACATGCTGAAGAAGGGCGAGCGGCATGCGAAGTATCTGGGGCTGCTGCCAGAGGGCAAGGGATGGCTGATGGCGGAATTCGGCGCGGATCGCAAGCAGGATGCGATTGCGGCGGCGCATGCGGCGATGGAGGCGCTGAAGAAGAAGCCAAACACGCCACACATGAAGCTGCTGATCGACGAAGACGAGATGCACCACATATGGGAGATCCGCGAGTCGGGACTGGGGGCTACGGCATTTGTGCCGGGCGAGCCGGATACGTGGCCGGGCTGGGAAGATTCCGCGGTGGCGCCAAAGTATCTGGGGAAATATCTGCGGGAGCTGCGGGCTCTCTACAACAAGTATGAATACAATCCCGCTCTTTATGGGCACTTTGGGCAGGGATGCATTCACTGCCGGGTGGATTTCGATCTGACCAGCGAGGCGGGGATCCAGAAGTATCGGTCGTTTATGGAAGAGGCGACAGATCTATGCGGGAAGTATGAGGGAAGCTGGAGCGGCGAGCATGGGGATGGGCAGGCGCGCGCCGAGTTTCTGGTGAAGATGTTTGGGCCGGAGCTGATAGAGGCGTTTCGCGAGTACAAGACACTGTGGGATCCGGACTGGAAGATGAATCCGGGGAAGATCGTCGAGCCGAACCGGATGGATGAGGATCTGAAGCTGGGGGCCGAGTACCATCCCTGGGACCCGGAGACGCATTTTCAGTTTCCCGATGACGGTGGAAGCTTTGCGCACGCGGCGCTGCGGTGCGTGGGGATTGGGAAATGCCGCCGCAAGGACGGCACTCGTGCTGAGAACGACACGATGTGCCCGAGCTTTATGGTGACGCATGAGGAACAGCACACCACGCGGGGGCGGGCGCACACACTGTGGGAGATGATGCACGGCGGGATCATTGAAGACCGCTGGCACGATGAAAATGTGAAAGAGGCGCTCGATCTTTGCCTGGCGTGCAAGGGGTGCAAGGGCGATTGTCCGGTGAATGTGGACATCGCGACGTACAAGGCGGAGTTTCTGTCGCATTACTGGGAAGGGCGGATGCGGCCGAGGTATGCCTACGCGTTTGGATTGATCGATCAGTGGTCGCGTGCCGCGTCGCTGTGGCCGGGGCTGGTGAATCTGGTGACGCAGACGCCGGGACTGAGCGCGCTGGCGAAGGCGGCGGCGGGGATTCCGCAGGGGAGGACGATTCCGGAGTTTGCGCCAGAGACATTCAAGGCGTGGTTCCGGGAGCGGGGCAAGCAGAAGAATGGCGGCGAGCGCGGCAAAGTGATTCTTTGGGCGGACACGTTCAACAACTATTTCTTTCCGGAGACGGCACAGGCGGCGACGGAGGTACTGGAGAGCGCGGGCTTCGTAGTGAAGGTGCCGATGCAGCATCTTTGCTGTGGACGGCCGTTGTATGACTACGGATTCCTCGATCTGGCAAAGGGGTATTTGCAGAAGATTATGCGGACGCTGCGCAAGGATATCGAGGCGGGGGTACCGATGGTGGTGCTGGAACCGAGCTGCGCGACCGTGTTCCGGGACGAGCTGAGGAATCTGTTCCCGAATGATCCGCTGGCGACTAAGCTGCGGGAGCAGACGCTGGTGCTGAGCGAGCTGCTGGAGAAGAAGGCACCGGACTTCAGGGTTCCGCGCATGGCACGACGGGCGATTGTGCAGGGGCACTGCCATCACAAGTCGGTGATCCGGTTTGACGATGAGCAGAAGGTTCTGGATAAGATCGGTCTCGATTACAAATTGCTGAGCTCGGGATGCTGCGGGATGGCGGGCTCGTTTGGTTTTGAGGCGGATAAGTACGACATTTCGTTACAAATTGGGGAGAGATGCCTGCTCCCGGCGGTGCGAGAAGCCGAGGACGAGGCGGTGATCGTGGCGGATGGGTTCAGCTGCCGGGAGCAGATTGCCCAGGACACGGACCGGCAGGCACTGCATCTGGCGGAGGTAATGCAGATGGCGCTGCAGAAGGACGGCAGCAAGGCGGAGTTGCCGGTGCAGGGGCGGCCGGAGGCGGCCCTGGTGGAGCAGCGGAAGAGCAGCCGGCGGAGGGCGCGGATCGGGGCGCTGATCACGCTGGGCGCGCTGGGAGCGGCAGGCGTGGCCGTGGTGCGGGCGCTACGGGAGCGGGCGGGACAGGCTGCGGGGCAAGCCGCGTGATCCAGGAATCTGCTGCTGGCATTCCGAAGTTCTATGGAGCTACCTGACAGATGGAAATCCGGGAAAACAGCTCTCAGGGGCTAAAGCCCCTTTCCTGTTGCGATCCCTTGCGGCACGACCAAAGTCGTGCCCTGATACAAAGACGGTGAGCAATTTCCAACCCGGGCCGGGGACACAACGCTACCAGGAAAAGGTGACGGTTTGCGTTACATATCCGGCGCCGGCGGGGAACTGAACAGTGACGGGCTGCAGGCCGTCATGCTCGGGACCGGCCGTGCCATGGGCGATGGTGAGGTGGAGGCGCGGAGCATTTTGCCGGAGCGAGAAGGTCTGAGTGGATGATCCGGGGGCGGAGAGGGTGAGCGTGAGCGAGCGGGGCGTGCTCTGCTCGTCGAGAACCTTCATCTGCTCGGTTTGAGAGCCGGGGATGGGAAGGCTCACGGGAACAGCGACCTCCACGGCGGGGACGGGAATGCGCAGAGTATTGGCGGCGATGCGGGCCAGCGGGCTGTGAGACGCAAGGTGGATGTCTGCGCCGCTGCTGGTGACCAGCCAGTCGGCGCCCTGACGGGTGAAGGTGAGGTCCACCGCGGAGTTTCCGAGCGGGATGCGCCGTACCGTTGCGGTGGTCCAGTTTGCGGGGAGATGCGGCGTGACGGTGAGGGTCTTTGCGGATGCATTCCATTCGAGGCCGAAGAGACCGCGCAGGACCGGTGAAATGACCATAGCCGAGGACCAGAGCTGGTGAGCGGTGCTGCGTCCGAGGACCTGGAAATACTGGCCGGAGAGTAGCTCGGTGACATCGCCGAGATCCTGAGACCAGGTGAGGTCGGCATTCTGCATGAGGTGGGCGTAGCCGGAGAGCGGATGACCGGCGCGATATTCGGCAAGGGAAACCCAGCCGGTGAAGAGCGGCCAGACCGAGCCCTCGTGATAGCTGATGGGATCGAAGAAGCTGACGTGGCCGCCGACATCGCGGGTGCCCCAGTCGGTGGAGAATTCGCTGGAGGCCCAGCGCTGCAACATGGTCGAGGGATGCTGGAGGGCGAAGCTGCCGTCCCACCACGCGACCGCTGGATAGATGGTGGGCGTGTCGTCGGTGGTGCCGTTGAGATTGTGGCTGAAGGCGTAGAAATTCTGCGAGGGAAGGAAGTACTGCTGCTCGAGAATCTGGGCGAGGTGTTGGCCGCGCGTGGAGGCGGCGTCGGCGAGGTCAGCGTGACCGGTAGCGCGGGCGATATCGGCGAAGGCGAGGCTGGCCTGCTCGTCGAGGGCGGCGAGATAGATTTCCTGGGCGGGGAGCAGCGGCGTCCAGTTCTCGACCCAGCCGGTGCCCTGACTGTTGTTGTAGAAGCCGTCGGGAGAGACGTGGGTGGTTTCGAAATTCCAGGCGCGCGCGAGCGAGTCCCAGTGGGAGCGGACGAAGTCGAGATCGCCGCTGGTTTTCAGGTAGTCGTTCATGGCCATGAGCATGAGCGGGGTGGCATCGGCAGCGGCGTACTCGTAGGGCAGTGATTGCCAGTCGGTCTGGTTGGCGGTCTGGGAGTATTCGTGCATGACCTTGCCGTCGGCGCGCTGATGGCGGAGGAGGAAGTCGAACTCCTGGCGGGCGGCGGGGAAGTCGCCGTAGCTGTCGACGGCGTAGAGGGTCCAGAGGGCATCGCGACCGAAGAACCAGCCGAAGCCGGGACGCACGGAGTCACCGGAATCGAGGAAGCCGGCGGTAAAAGCCTGGCCGTTGTGGGAGGGGGTTTCGACGCGAAGCTGATCGATGGCGGCGATGGCCCAGGAGAAGGCGGCGTCGAGGTGCGTGTCGGGAGTCTCGATGCTGGTGCGAGTGGCGAGAAGGTCGTGGAAGTAGCCGGCATTGGCGGAGTAGAGAGAGGGAACGGCGGCGTCGAGAGCGGAGAGACTGTGGGCCAGCGCGTACCACTGCGAGGCGGCGCGGGTATTGGCCATGGTCATGAGCAGAGGGAAGAAAGTGCTGGAGTCGCGGCTGGGATCGAAGTGGAGGACGAACTGGAGCGGCCAGGCGTGCGGGCGTTCCTGGTAGGGCGGCAGGATGCCGGGCTCCGCGGTGGGCATGGCGAGGGCGGCGGCCTGGTCGGGGAAACTCTCATGCAGGATGTAGAAGCCGGAGGAGGGATGGGTGGCGCTGGGCGCGGTCCAGGTATCGAGCCACTCCGGGGAGGGATCGGGGTCGGAGGTCGCGGGCCACATGCGATACATCTCCGGCGTGAAGCTGAAGGTGAGGGTCATGGGGCGGATAGCCTGGATTTGAAAGAGAACAACGACGCCAGAGCCCTCGGGCGCGTTGTGAGGGGCGAACATGATCTGGCGGATGGTGAAGTTGGCGTGGGAGTAGGTGAGGATGGTGACGTGGGGATGGACCTCGATCCACGATGCGTAGTCGTTTACGTCAATGGGGACGGGGTAATTCTGCATTTCGGCGGTGATGCGGAGGTGGCTGAAGATTTTCCAGGGAAAGATCCAGGCTTCGAAGCTGCCGTCCTGGTGTCCGAGCAGAGCGCCGTTGGGTCCGACGACGGAAAAGGGACGGGCGGGATCGACTTCGCGGTCGATTTGCAGAGCGGATGGCTGGGTGAGGGGAAACGCGGCGACGGGCGGGAGTGGGGCGGGCCTGGGCACCTGAGCGAAGAGGAGGGGTTGCAGGGTCAGGAGCAGCAGGGCGGCCAGCGGCACGCGCATTCTCATCGTTGGAACTCCCCAGGGGAAAATTGGAATCTTCTGTGGGTTGGAGTGCAGGGACGCAGGTGACGACGGCGGCGAGTGATGGCCAAAGCCGATGGTATGGAGGCGCAAGGCAGGTGAAATGCTACCACGCCTCGGCTCACTGAGGCGGCAGGCGACTGAGGTTGGCGCGCGCCTGGGCGTGACCGGGATTGAGCTGGAGGGCGTGGAGAAAATCGGTGCGTGCAGAGGCGGCGTGGCCGGCGCGCGCTTCGAGGACGCCGAGGTTGTTCCAGCCATCGGCGTCGTTGGGCTGCAGGTGAAGCGCCTGGCGTTGTTCATCGATGGCCTGGGGGAGATTGCCGCCAGCATCGAGGAGCTGGGCGAGCAGGGCGTGGACTTCGGCATCGTTGGGATCGCGGAGGGCGGCATCGCGCAGCTGCTGCAGAGCGTCGTCGGCTCGGCCGGACTGGGCTAAGGCCATGGCGAGGCGCTCGCGGGTCTGGAGATCGTTGGGCCGCTGTTCGACGGCGGTTTGCAGAAGGGGGATGGCTTGCTGCGGCTGGCCGGCTTCGATGGCAGCTTCGCCGAGTTCGGTGAGGGCGGTGAGGTTCGCGGGATCGAGCTGGATGGCACGCTGGAACTCGGCCTGGGCGGCAGAGCGATTGCCTTCGCCGGCGAGCGCGACACCGAGACCGCTGTGAACGTCGGGGTCTTCGGGGCACTGAGCAAGCATGGCGCGGAACTGCTGCTCGGCGTTTTGGAAATCGCTGCGCCTGAGGTCGAGTTGCGCGAGGTTGAATCGCGCGTCGCAGGCGTGGCCGCCGGAGGCGATGGCGTGGTCAAAGGCATCGGCGGCTTCCTGGGATTCGCCTGCATTCTCGAGAGCGGCGCCGAGGCTGTTGAGGGTGCGAGGGTCGCCGGGCTGCGCGGTGAGGACTTTGCGGTAGTCCGCGGCGGCTTCGGAGTAATGGCCGAGAGCGGCCAGCGCAGAGGCGAGGTTGTAGAGCGCGATGTCATCGCCGGGGACTTTCGTCAGGCGGTGTTCCATCCAGGCTTCTTCGAGGATGAGGCGCGGGTCGGGACTGCCAGGCGGCACGTGGACGGGAAGAACCTGAATCCAGAGATGGCCCATTTCGTCGACGGAGCGATTGCCGTTGCGGACGCGGATGGGCGGGTCGTTCGGGTTGTGCACGTTGTCTTCGGAGTTGTCGTAGACGTAGCGCATGTGCAGGACCGAGCCGCGCGGGAGGAAAACGGGGCTGCGATAGCGATAGACGGACTGGCGATCGATGTCCCAGTTGGGGATGCGGATGAGCCACTTCTTCTGGCCGTTGGGGAGATCGGCCCAGCCTTCGAGGATGTGGCCGAGGTAGTGGGCGTGGGGATAGATGCCGAGGGCTTCGACATCAATGGGCAGGCGGAGCGAGTCCTGGACGACGAAGTTACGGTCATTGGCGGGGATGTCGAGCTGCTGGTCGGCATCGAGCTGGAGAAGCATGGGGTGTTGGGTGGCGGGCTCCGGGGCGAAGTAAAGACCGATGCGGGCAGAGATGATCTCAGGTTTGCCGCTGGGCTTGAGGTGCATGTTGAGGATGAGATCGTTGCCGGGATCGAGGCGCCACGGCATGGAAGGCGCTTCCCTCAGGACGGGTGTGTCGGGTTTCCAGAAGAGGAAGTGGCTGTCGGGATCGAAGGTGTTGCCGGCATCGACTTCCAGTTCCATGCCGCCAAAGCCGTTTTCCCAGTCAGCGGGATGCGCGTGGCGCCAGGAGGCGGTGCGATCGATGAGGACGTTCGCGTGATGCACGACCTGGGGAACGCTGGGGAGAATCTGCATGGCGCGGATGTAGTGGGTTTGGGTGAGGGGATTGGGAAGGATGAAGTTGTGGAAGACATCGGTGCCCGAGGCGGGGAGGGTGAAGGAGCGGGGGACGGTGAGGATGAGATCGGGCTTGCCTGCCTGCCAGTCCGCGTTGTATTGCGGCGGGGGTGGGGCTTCAGAGGGATTGCCCTGAGGCATGCCGGAGGCGACCCATCGGCGGATGAGGGCAATGTCCTCGTCGCTGATGCGGCGGTCGTTGACGAAATCGCCATAACCCGGTTCGGGCAGCCAGGGCGGCATGAAACGTGACTGGGTGACCTGCACCATCTGGGGTCCGCGACGGCGCGCGTCCTGATAGCTGAGGAGGTTAAAGGGTCCGCCGCCGCCAGGGTGATGGCAGGTGCTGCAGTGCTGGTAGACGATGGGGGCAATCTGGCGGCTCCAGGTGACGGGGGCTTCGGCAGCCCGCGTGGTGCGATGCGGAGGCGGCAGACAAAGGAGGGCGCAGCCGGCAAGCGCCAGCGGGAGGAGCCGCAGATTCTTCATGGCTCGTTGCGAGGCACGATGGAGCAGCCGACGGTGGGGCCTCCGGGCGGCGGCACATGCTGGTCGGCGAGGACGGCGCGAATCGCGAGTTCGAGGTCGTGCTTCATGGCGTGGGGACGTTCCTGCCCGAGGGCGATGTAACGGTCGTCGATGCGGCCGCGATAGACCTCGCGCCAGCCAGAGGCCGCGGGCACCAGAATCGCCGCTTCGGGGGTGATGGTGGCATGAGCGAGAGCGGTGAGCCGCTGATTCACATCGAGGACGGCGTCGGCGGAGATGTTGAATTGCTGGTTATGCGCGCGGACGATGGGTCCGGTGTCAGTGGGATTGGGATAGACCCAGAGGAAGCTGATGCCGTCTGCATTATAGGCGTGCTGCAGTCTCTCGATTTCGGGGATATAGCGATTGGAGATTGGGCAGTCTGACGCCGCAAAGAACAGAACTACAGCTTTGGCACCGGGAGGTGCAAGACGATCGACAGGCTGGCCCTGGAGGTCGGTCGCGAACGGCTGGGCGGCGAACGCGGCAACCGGCAAACAGAAAAGCGCGGCGGCAAAAGCGCGGAAAAACATTGCCTTGAACCTTAGCACGGGTAGCATAAGGTGCAACAGTGCGAGAAATCGATTTAGTAAGGGATAATTACGGTTGAGTGACGATAAAAGGAACTTAGCGGGAATCGAAGGGCCTGCCGCACCTTGACAAGAGTGCTGTGGGTTGCCTACAGTCCGGACATCCAGAAGTAGTGATGTACCGGTCCCAGAGCCCTTTCCCAGTTAACAAGGGCTTTTCGATCACTGAATCCGCAGTAGATGTGCTCGTGCTGGACTCTTTTCGAGATGTATCCCGGGCTGCGATACGGGCGAAGTATCAGATCTCCCGGCCGCGAGCTCCATTTTCTGTGGAATGGAAACTATGACGCTCCTGACTGCGGTACAGGAAGCGCGATAAGAAGGCTGTAACTTTTTGGGGAGGACGGCTATGCGATTTTCAAGGCTGCTGGCAGCCTGTGGTTTGGCTGCTGCTTTGTGTTTTTCCTGCCTGTCACATGCACAGGCGGTCTACGGCTCAATCTACGGAACGGTGACGGACGCAAGCGGGGCGGTGGTTCCGAACGCAAAGGTGACGATCTCCGACGTATCCAAGGGCACGTCAACTTCGGTTTCGTCGAATGCTTCCGGCGAGTATGTTGCCGAGCACCTGATTCCCGACACGTACAACGTGAAAGTAGAGGCGAACGGTTTCCAGACGTTCGAGGCTGACGGTGTCCCTGTAGCCGCCGATAGTTCACCGAGGATCGATGCCTCTCTGAAGGCGGGCAGCACGTCGACGACAGTGACGGTCAATGCCGATACGATTCCGGAGCTGAAGACGGACCGCTCCGATGTCGCGACCGAGTTCACGACAAAGCAGGTCGAGGATCTGCCGATTCCGGACCGGAACTTCACGAACATGCAGCTGCTGCTGCCAGGCGCACAGGCGCTGAGCTGGAACCACGCGGCAGACGAGAACCCGCAGGCCAGCAAACAGATTCAGGTGGACGGGCAGGCGTTCGGCGGCGTGGCCTATCAGCTGGACGGCACCGACAACCAGGATCCGATCCTTGGAATCATCGTGATCAATCCGCCGCTGGATGCGATTTCGGAGGCGAAAATCACGACCCAGAACTACGACGCGGAGTTTGGGAAGGCGGTTTCGTCCTTCATCTCTGTGCAGACGAAGTCCGGATCGAATCAGTTCCATGGCAGCGCGTTCGACTATCGCGAGAGCGCCGCGAACCTGGCGACTGACCCGTACACGCAATATGCGACCGCAACTACGCCGAAGGGTGTTCCGTCGGCGCTGAAGAACCAGTTTGGCGGTTCAGTGGGCGGCCCGATCCTGAAAGACAAGCTTTTCTTCTTCGGCGATTACCAGGGTGTGCGACAGAAGGTGGGCACGGCGGAGACGGCGACGGTGCCGTCGGCGCATCTGGTCTCGACCTGCCTGGGTACTGCAACGGCGGCTAACGGGATCGCGGGTTGCGACTTCAGCGAGTATGCGGCAGCCGCAAACGAGCCCCAGCTGATTTATCAGCAGGTCATACAGCCGAACGGGACGACGGTGGCCACACCTTACGCGGGCAACGTGATTCCAGCGGCGCAGCTTTCGCCACAGTCGCTGGCGCTGCTGAAGCTGTTGGCTCCCTATGCTCCGAACACCGGCGGCAGCTACTCGGGACTGAAGGACAACTACGCGGCCAGCGGCACGGGGCTGTTCAACAACGATCAGTGGGACGTACGCGTGGATGACCAGATCACCAGCGGCATGCACGCCTTTACGCGGTTCAGCCGGTTCACGGACACGCTGTCGGGGACAACGATGTTCGGAGCGGCGGGCGGACCGGGCTTCGGCATCGGCGGATACGGCGGCGTGAGCCAGGGTGCCAACGACAGTCTGGCGGCGGGTATGGATTTCGCGATCAACCCGAAGCTGCTGATGGACTGGCGGATCGGCTACTACCGGTACAACATCGGCGATCAGAAGTACGACCAGGGCACGGAGTTTGCCAATACCCTGGGCATACCGGGAATGAACACGGGTACCAGCATCACGAGCGGTGCGCCTGGTTTCAACATCGCGGACGCGGATGTCCGGGCTCCCAATGGGCCGAATAACCCGACGGGGGGAGGAGCGCAGTATGGCTCCGGATTGAACATCACGCGCTGCAACTGCCCGCTGACGGAGCGCGAGGACCAGTTCCAGTTTGTAAACAACTGGACGCGGATCTCAGGGAACCATGCGTTTAAGTTTGGGGTGGATCTGCGCTACGCCCGGAACCTGCGCGTGCCCAGCGATTCGGACCGGACAGGTTTGCTCAGCTTTAACCCGGGGCCGACTTCGAACGGCAGCGCCGGCGGCCTGGGTATGGCCAGCTTCCTGCTGGGCGATGTGAGCAGCTTTGCCCGGTACGTGAGCGTATCCACCAACGCAAAGGAATTCCAGAAACGAGACTTCTTCTACGCGCAGGACACGTGGCACCCAACACCTTCACTGACCGTGAACTACGGTATTCGGTATGAGATGTATTTCCCTGAATCAGTGAACGGGAAGGGGAATGGCTCGCTGATGGAGATGAACGGCGGATCGGGTGGCTACAGCACGGATGGCTATCTGCGAGTCGCCGGCTATGGCAGCATCCCGAGCAATATGGGCTGGGACATGAACACCAATGGCTGGAATCCGCGACTGGGTATTGCCTGGTCTCTGAATCCGAAAACGGTGGTCCGGGCGGGTTACGGGCGCAGCTTCGATCTGGGGGTATTCGGATCGATCTTCGGCCACACGGTGACGCAGAACCTGCCGGTGCTGGCGAACCAATCGCTGAGCGCCGCGACGACGACGGGCAACGCGTTTACGCTGGCTTCCGGCCCCCCGGCATATCAGTTCCCGGCGGTGCCGGCAAGCGGACTGCTGCCGATGCCTGGGTACAACGTGAACCCGAGGGTGCGGCCAAACAGCCTGCGGCTGCCGACGCTGGATGCGTGGAACCTGAGCGTGGAGCGGGCGCTGACGCCGACGCTTTCGCTGACGGTAGCTTACGTCGGCAACAAGGGGACACATACGCTGAGCGCGGGCGACGGCAACAGCACGAACCCGAACGAAGCGGGTATCTCCCTGCCGCAACAGTACAGCGTGACAGGATCCACATTGCACTATGACCCCAGCGTTCCCACGTCGACCATGCCGACTGGCGGCCAGGCCATCGGGGTTGCGGCCGACGGGGGCACGGACGTAAGCAATTTCCTGTCGCGGTTCTACGGCGGCGGGTTGACCGCCTGCTCGGATCCTAACTACGAAGCGGCGCTGAAGGGGCAGAACGAGCCGAATATCTCGCCTGGGATGTGCGGGTGGACGCAGGGCATTACCTATTACGGTGATGATCAGAACTCCACGTACAACGCCCTGGATATTACTTTGTCGAAGCAATATACCCATGGACTGTCGGGTAACGTGCAATATGCGTGGCAGCGCTCGTTCAATGACACCTCGGGATATGCGACGTGGAGTAAGAGCGCGGCGTACGGGCCGGACGACTGGCTACGGACCCAGCAGTTGGTAGTCTATGGCCTCTATCAGCTGCCGTTCGGCAAGAACCAGACGTTTGCCAGCAATGCAACGCGGTGGGAGGACGAGATAATCGGGGGCTGGCAGCTCAGCCCGGTGCTTGACTGGTCCAATGGACTGCCATTTTCGCTGAGTCTCGGCCAGGGATGCGGCGCTTCAGTTCCATCGAGCGCGCCCTGCTATCCGGTGGGCAACCGGAGCGGTCTGCACACGAGTCTGAGCGGATTTAATGCGCAGTCGCACAGCCGCACATTCTTCAAAGCTCCCGATACGG
>JBAUZR010000489.1:0-4238 GCA_049585375.1 Acidobacteriaceae bacterium | reverse complement strand
CACTTCTTCTCCGCCTAACTTAGACGTGGCAGGTAACTTAGCTTCGCCCGCGCCGCGCCGCTGGCTACCAGACCTGGCATCGCCTCGCCGGCGCCATCGGCTGCCCTGCCCTGCATCCAAAGGCCTTAGCGAACTCCGGCATATTCGTCAGCACACCCTTTGTCCGGATCGGATCGGGCGAGTGGGGGTCCGTCTGCGCCAGCATCCTCACATACTCCGGCCGTTCCGTGGAACACCAGTTCTGCGCATATCCAAGAAATAACTGTTGCTCCGGCGTGAACTTAGCCTCGCTCTTCGCCTCCGCTGTCTCCGTTGCCGCGCCTCCCATCGCCTCCCGCGCCATCAACGCCATCAGTGCGAGCCGCAACCCTCCGTTATCGGCGGTGTTCTCGCCCAGCGTGAGCTTGCCGTTGACCTTGACATCCCCCACCGCGGTGAACTGGCTGTACTCGTCGGCGATGCATTCCGTTCGCTCGTCAAATTTCTTCTTGTCCTCCGGCGTCCACCAGTTATGCAGATTGCCATGCGCATCGAACTGCGCTCCCTCGTCGTCGAACCCGTGCGTCAGTTCGTGCCCCACGACTGCGCCGATGTGCCCGTAGTTCGTCGCGTGCGTCGCGTTCCTGTCGTAAAACGCCGGTTGCAGGATGCCCGCGGGAAAATTAATGCTGTTCAGGCTCGAGTCATAGTACGCGTTCACTGTCGGCGGCGACATCTCCCATTCCTCTCGATCCACCGGCTTGCCAATTTTGTTCAGCTGATACGCCGTCTCAAATTCGCGCGCCCGCACCAGATTCTCAAACGCTTCTCCCGGCCGGATCTCCAGCTTCGAGTAATCCCGCCACTTATTCGGATAGCCAATCTTGTCGGCTACCGCATGCAGCTTCTCCTTCGCCTTCACCTTCGTCTCCGGGCTCATCCAGTCGATCGAGTCGATATCTTTGCCCATCGCTGTCTCGATATCGTGCACCATCTGCACGGTTTCGGCCTTCATGTCCGGCGTGAAGTATTGGGCCACATACAGCTTGCCCAGCGCCTCTCCCAGCGACCCGTCCGTCGCCTGCACGCACCGCTTCCACCGCGCCTGCTGCTGCGGGGTCCCCTCCAGCTTTCGCCCGTAAAAGTCGAAGTTCTCCTGGTCAAACGCCTCCGGCAGCCGCATGGAAAACGAGTCCGCCAGATGGACGCGCAGGTACGCCTGGATCGTCGCCAGATCCGTCTCCCCGATCGTCTGTCCATAGGCTTTGAAGAAGTCCGGGGCTATCACGTTCAGTTCCTGGACCGCCGGCGATCCGATCATCTGCACGTATTTCTGCGCGTCGATCTCCGGCGCCGTCGTTGAAAAGCTGGCCAGCGACATCATGTGATAAATCTTCGCGGGATCCCGCCGCTCTACCACCCCCTGCGACGCTTTGGCCAGTGCCGTCTCCAGTGCCATCACCTTCGGTGCTTCTGCCCCCGCCGTCTCTGGCGAATCCCCAAGCAGCTGCAGCATCTTCGCTACGTGCGCTACATATTCCTTCCGTATCTGCTCGCTCTTCGCATCGTTGCGGAAGTAATAGTCCTTCTCCGGCAGGCCCAGCCCGCTTTGATCGATATAAGCAATCTCCCGCGTCGCATCCTTGAAGTCCTGCATCGATCCGTAGTCGAAAAAGACCCCCACTCCCATCCTGTTCAGGTGCGCGATCAGCGCCGGCAGTTCGTCTTTCGCCTGCAGGGCGGCGATTCGCTTCAGTTCCGGCTCGATCGACGTCAACCCCGCCCTGTCGATGGCCTCCGTATCCATGCAGCTGTTGTAATAGTCCCCGATCTTCTGCTCGTTGCTGCCTGGCGCCGCATGCGCCGCCGCTGCCTTTTCTACCAGCTGGTGCAGCGCCTGCGTGTTGAACTCATACAGGTTGTAGCCCTCGCCGAACGCCGGTGTGTCCGACGGAATCGGATGCAGCTTCGCAAAGTTCCCGCACGCGTACTGATAGAAATCCACGCAGGGATCCGCCGTCGTGTCCATCGCCGTTGGATCGAACCCGGGAATGGGCTCGAACTTCTTTGTCGCCTCTCCGGCCTGCGGAGTCTGAACCGTCTGGGCGAAGCACGAAAGAACAAGCACCGGCCACAGGCCGCCGGTCACGATGAGCCCGCGAAGTCGCATGGAGCCTCCTGATCGCAAACAACGATCATACGATGCACCAATGCTTCATCCCTCAGCTCATCGAAAAGGAGAACTCAGGACCGAACGCCGCGGGCGCGAACGCTTCCTGTCCATCGAAGGTCATGGCTGCTGACGTTCGCTCGCTCGAATTTCCCGCGCCCCTGTCGGGCGTTCCCGCTCGGCCGGCCCCGCGCTGGCTGACGCCGCCTCCACCCGCGGCTCCATGCCCGGCTCGAAATCCTGAGCGGGGTTGAACACCACCGCCTGCCGGTCCGGATGGAACCGCCCATCCGTGATATATGCCGCGATCAGCGTCCCCGTCACATAAGGATTCAGGTACGCCAGCGGCACCACGTACTTCTTTGACTTCACCAGCGATTCCACCACGCCATCCACCGGCGTGCTCCGCGGAATCGTCCCCGGCACCTGCGGAATCGTGAACGTCTCCAGATCCGTCTGCTCGTGCCGGCGACTGTACTTCACCAGCGACTTCGCCGCCTGCTTCGGGGTCATCATCCCCACATCCGCAATGAAGTTCCGATGCACCGCGTGCGGGTAATAGAAGTTCAGCACCGTCTCGGAGAAGTCCGCGCAGTTGTGAAAGAACAGATTGAAGTGGGAAACATTCCTCCGGTGGTTGAAACGCCGGATCAGCGCCGCGTCCTGAGCCGGCGTTGTCGTCACCTCAAAGCCCCAGATCTTCCGATCGTAGGAAGCGCCGATCAGCTGGATCCAGTCACCCCCGGGAATCTCATGCGTGCGGCTGTCCGGCACCAGCGCCTCCAGATGCTTGCGCCGGTACGCATCCCGCAGCTTTAGCTCCAGCCGCGGCGTTGCCGTGTCCGGAATCTCCGACACCTTATCCACGGCATACAGGTAGGGAATCAGCGGGATCGCCAGCCAGTCGTACCCGTCGACCCGGTGATACCGGCTCAGAACGACGCCCTGCTCTCCCTCTCGGCACGGCCGCAGACGCGTCGGGCTCTCTGCGCACACATGATTCAGCCAGATTGCTGCGTGCCCTGTCGGATTCATCGCCCCGAACTCGCCAAAAGGCTCCTCCAGCAGCAGCGACGCATCAGCAAAAGCCGAAGAACAGGCGAAGATCGCCCATAGCCAGACGAGCAGGATCGGCAAGCCGGATCGCAATAACTTGTGCGGTCTCATCATCATTCGATATGCGGTCGAGCCAGTTCATGGGGCCCTGAGATACCAGATGATAACCCGCTAATTCGAAAACAGTTGCTCGGTTCCGGCGTACCAACGTCCAGTCTGGAACCGCTCCCCACTTAGATGCGCTTTCATTGCTGGTAGCCTGCTGATACGCATGCCTGCAGAAACCCAAATTCCCCCCGGCCAGACCCTCCTCATCGATGCCGACGACACCCTCTGGGAAAACAATATCTACTTCGAGCGCGCCATCGCTGCCTTCATCTCCTACGTCGATCACAGGGAGTACTCCCGCGATCAGGTTCGCGAAAAACTCAATGAAGTCGAGCGCGAAAACGTCCGCCTCCACGGCTACGGCCTGGTCAGCTTCCGCCGCGCCCTCGTTACCTGCTTTGAGCGCCTCAGCTCCGAGCCGGTTACGCCCGAAAAGCACGAGCGCATCCTCAGCTTCGCCCAGTCCATCGCCGACCAGGAGATCGAGCTCCTCGCAGGCGTCGCCGAAACCCTCCCCGCCCTCGCCGCCCGCCACCGCCTGATTCTTATGACCAAGGGCAACGAGGCCGAACAGGCCGACAAGCTCACCCGCTCAGGTCTGGCGCAACACTTCACCGCTGTCGAAATCCCCCGCGAAAAAGACCCTGCCGCCTACCGCCGCGTCTGCGAAAAATACGAGCTGGCTCCCCACACCACCTGGATGATCGGCAACAGCCCAAAGTCCGACATCAACCCCGCCCTCGCCTCCGGCCTCCACGCGGTCTATATCCACCACCCCAGCACCTGGGTCCTCGAACACGAGCACATGGACGAAGCCCCCGCCGGCCGCCATCTCCTCGAACTCCCCAGCTTCGCCGCGCTGCTGCACCACTTTTGAGCACGGAGGTGGATAGAGCGAGATTCGTCATTCCGAGCAAGTCCGAGC
>JBAUZR010000488.1:0-10344 GCA_049585375.1 Acidobacteriaceae bacterium | reverse complement strand
CAGATGCCGTATTACAACGAGCTGCTGAAACAAGGTGGGTTAGCCACGCAGTTTTATTCGGACCAGCACAGTTCGCTGCCGGCGCTGATGTGGTTTGTGGCCGGGGCGCCGGTGGAGACGAATAACGACACGGTCTCGTGCCAGCACAGCGAAGACAATGTGGTGCGCGAACTGCTGAAGCGCGGGTACAGCTGGCGGTCGTATCAGGAGGCGATGCCGTCGGCAGGCTATCAGGGGCTGTATGGGGGGCCAAATAATGTCTACGCGCGGCGGCATAATCCGCTGGTGGACTTCACGGATGTGTGTCCGGGTACGAGGCAGGACACGAACAGCGTGCCCTACACGCAGATGGCGACGGACTGGTCCGATGGGAAGACGGTGAACTATGCGTACATCACGCCGGATCTGCAGGATGACGCGCACGATGGGACGCTGCAGCAGGCCGATGAGTGGCTGGAGGCGCATCTGCCGGCAATTCTGGCGCGGCCGGAGTTTGGACCGGGAGGCGACGGTCTTCTGTTCATCGTGTGGGATGAAGCGGATCTGAGCGACGACAACCGGTGTTCGGCGACGGTGAGCCAGGGATGCGGCGGGCGGACGGCAACGCTGGTGATCGGTCCGCAGGTGAAGGCGGGGTATGAGTCGACGGTGACGTATCACAACGAGAACGTGCTGGCGACGGTATGTGCGGCGATGGGGCTGTCGCCATGTCCGGGAGCCGGGGCGACGGCGGCGCCGATGACGGATTTCTTTACGTCGAGCGGATCATCAGGGGATGCGACGAACAGTGTTGTGATCGCGGCGCCGGGGAATGGGGCGACGATCGAGGGAGCCGTGCATCTGATGGCGACGGCGTCGGAGAGCCAGAAGGTGAGCCAGATGCAGGTTTGGGACAACGGGACGAAGCTGGGCTGGTACGCGAGCACCGCGGTGGATCAGATTTACAATCTGGCGCCGGGGAAACACACGACGACGGTGCTGGATGAGAATGCGAAGTACCAGGTGCTGCACGGCGACTCGGTGACTTACACGGTGCAGGCTCTGACAGACGGTTTGCAGATTATTGCTCCGGTGCCGGAGGAGACGATCAGCGGAGCGACGGTGCATGTGGTGGCGCAGGCCAACGAGTCGGTACCGATCAGCCAGATGCAGGTGTGGGACAACGGCAGAAAGCTGGGCTGGTACGCGGGTGGGTCGGTGAACACGTACTTCAGTCTGGAGCCGGGACTGCACACGGTGACGGTGCTGGACCAGGATGACAAGTGGCAGGTGCTGCACGAGTCGAGCGTGACGTACATGGTGGAGTAGGGCAGATGGTGGCCCGCGGCGTCCATTTGGACGGTCGCTGCGGGCTCGAGTCACCGGGGATCGCCCACACGGTACCAGGGTCGTCCAGGTAGGATGAAGAGATGACCTGGATTGGATGGGCCATCCTTGCCGCGGTGTTCGCGGCTGCCACAGCGTTGCTGGCCAAGGTGGGTGTGGCTCACGTGGACTCAAATCTGGCCACCGCCGTCCGCACGACGGTGGTCGTGATCTTCGCGTGGAGCATTGCCATTGCTTTGGGAAAGCATGGAGAGGTCCGCGATCTGGACCGGCGGACGCTTTTGTTTCTCACTCTGTCGGGACTGGCGACGGGACTTTCGTGGCTGTGCTACTTCCGCGCGCTGCAGCTGGGGCCGGCATCGCGGGTGGCTCCGCTGGATAAGCTGAGCGTGCCGCTGGTGATAGTGTTTGCCTGGGTGCTTCTGGGCGAGAAGTTCAACTGGATGGCATTGGTGGGCGGGCTGCTGATCACGGCGGGAGCGATGGTGATGGTTCTGGCCTGATGATATCTACGCGGTGAGCACTTCGACGGCGACGCGGGCGACTTCGTCGCAGGCGGCGCGATCGACATCGCGATGGGTGACGAAGCGGACGGCGTGGCGGCCCATGGTTCCGGAGAGAATGCCGCGGGCTTTCAGCTTCTCGACCAGCGCGGCGGCGCTGCCCTGGTTGGGCAGGGTGAAGATGACGATGTTGGTGCGGACGGCGTCGAGGTCGATCTGCACGCGGCCGGTGGCGGCGAGCTGCTCGGCGATTCTGCGGGCGTTGGCGTGATCTTCGTGGAGGCGCTGCGGACCTTCCTCCAGAGCGATGAGGCCAGCGGCGGCGAGAATGCCGGCCTGGCGCATGCCTCCGCCGAGGGCTTTGCGGATGTTGCGGGCACGGTCCATCTGCTCGTATGTGCCGACGAGCATGGAGCCGACCGGGGCGCCGAGGCCTTTTGAGAGGCAGAACATCACGGTGCTGAAGCCGCGGGTGAGGGTGCGGACGTCTGTGCCGAGGGCGGCGGCGGCGTTGAAGATGCGAGCGCCATCAAGATGCACGGGAAGGTTGCGCTCCGCGGCGCCGGCCCATATTTCTTCCATGACTTCGAGAGGCGTGACGGTGCCGCCGGCCATGTTGTTGGTGTTTTCAAGGGCGATGAGGCCGGTGGAGGCGCGGTGATAATGCTTGCCGGTGATGTGCGGCTCGATGGCGCTCCAGGTGAGGATGCCGCGGGGCGCGTCGACGGTGCGGAGCTGCACGCCGGAGAAGGCGGAGGCCATGGCCATCTCCCACTCGGCGATATGCGCGTGGCCTTCGACGATCATTTCCTGGCCATGCTGGGTGAGCAGGCGGATGGCGGTCTGGTTGCCCATGGTGCCGCTGGGCAGGTAGAGGGCGGCTTCGCGGCCGAAGATTTCGGCGGCGCGCGCTTCGAGTCGATTGATGGTGGGATCTTCGCCGTAGACGTCATCGCCCACTTCGGCGGCGGCCATGGCGGCGCGCATCGCGGGCGTGGGTTTGGTGACAGTGTCGCTGCGGACATCAATGAGGGCGGTGGGGGTGCGGACAGCGTTTTCGGCGGGAACGGCGGTTTCGGTAGCCATGACGGTCTTCCTCATTGTAGGGGAGGCTGCTGGGATCTGGGGGCCGGGAGCTCGGAGCAAAAAAGACATTCACCACAGAGGACACGGAGGGCACGGAGAGGCGGCTCCAGGCTCTGGCCATTAGCCGGGAGCTGGGCGCCAGGAGGCGGGAGCTGGAAGCTCCTGGATCAGGCGCAGGCTGGTTCGGCGAGGAAGCGCGCGAAGACGTCATTGGAGAGCAGGCGTCCGCGCGGGGTGAGGGCGACGCGGTCGCCGCCGGAGAAGGTGATGAGGTTCTGCCGTTCGAGGTCGGCGACCGTGGCGAGGCAATCGCGGACGCCGGCGGCAGAGAAAGCCTGACGCAGAGCGGCGAGGCTAACACCTTCGTTCATGCGCAGGCCGAGGAACCAGGTTTCTTCCAGCTCCTCGTCGCGGCTGAGGGCGCGGGGCACGGGCACGAACGGCGGGCCGAGGTACCGGTCGAGGTTGTCGGTAGCGGCGAAGCGCAGAGCGGCTCCGGTGCGGGCGCGCAGCATGGAGTGAGCGTCGAGGCCGAAGCCGAGGTACGGCTGGCGCCGCCAGTATTTGAGGTTGTGGCGCGACTCCGAGCCGGGCCGGGCGAAGTTCGAGATCTCATACTGGGCGAGGCCGTGGCCGGCGAGGAAGCCGATGGCTTCCGTGTACATGTCGGCGACGAGGTCGTCGGGGGGGACTTCCTGGGCGCGATAGCGTCCGCCGTGGACCAGCAGCTCGCGGCCCAGGCGGGATTCGTCATCGACCTCAAGCATGTAGAGGCTGGCGTGGTCGACGCCGGAGTCGACAAGGACGCCGAGCGATTCGAACCAGGAGTGCATGGTCTGGCCGGGCAGTCCGGCGATAAGGTCGAGGCTGATGTCGCTGATACCGGCGTCGCGCACGCGGCGGATGTCTTCAAGGGCGGTGGCGCGAGTGTGCAGGCGGCCGGTGGATTTGGCTTCGCGATCGACGAACGACTGCACGCCAAAGCTGATGCGGTTGACGCCGCACTCGAGCAGCATGTCGAGCACAGCGGGATCGAGCTGTCCGGGCGCGCATTCGACGGTGATTTCCGCGGTAGGCAGGACAGCGAATTCGCGGCGGAGGCTGGTGAAGAGGCGCCGGAAGAGCGCCGGGGCGAGGAGCGAGGGAGTGCCTCCGCCGAAGTAGATGGAGTCGGCGGCCTGGGGCAGAACCGCGCCCCATTTGTGCACGCGGGTTCGAATGTGGCGCAGGTCTTCTTCGAGGCGAGCGACGTAGCGCTCGTGATGCGCGGCGGGAAAAACGCCGGAAGCAAAATTACAGAAGGTGCATTTGGATCGGCAAAAGGGGATGGAAAGATAGAGTCCGAGCATTTCCATATGTCTCTATTGTCCCACTTCGGGCTAGTTGATCGTTTTAGCTGCCCTATTTTGCTTCTTGACACACCAGGGAGGCTGTGCTCGAAGGCAGCCCACGGGCGGGAAACGGCGTGCCGCCCGGGAAGCGCCCCGAAGAACTGCGACCTGCGCCGCCGGGGCGAGGCATCGCGGAATTCGGGACGTCCATCCTACCCGCCAGGCACGATTGTGTGCGGTGCGCCAATTTTCGTGCCGGAGCGTATGTTCTATGGCCTCGCCGCAGCATCAGGTACCCCGGGATCCAGCCCCTCAGGAGTACGTGGATACGCGCGGCAACGGGCGAGGCCCGGGATTTCGCTGGTGGTGGCTGTGGGTCGTGTTTATCATCGCGGGCGTCGTGTGGTATTTCGCCTTCAGCTCGAACGGGCTGGAGAACTGGCATCAGCGGCACGACCGAATTCCTTCTTCAACTCCTGCCATCAGCCATCCGCGGGACGGCACATCGGCTCCGGAAAATCGGAAGCCCCCGCAGCGGTAATTCGGGAGACTGCGAGTTCGGATTTCGCATCCCGCGCTGACGCGTGAGTGCAGCGGAATTGCGGGTGATCCTTCTCACAAAGAAAAGCTCGATCGGCCCCGGAACCCTTGCGCGAGGATTCATTTTTTTCGCGCCCGTTGGCTCTCTGCGCCGCTGCGATTCACCGCAACAATTCGCGCGGAGATGCGTTCGTTTGTGCAGCAAGACGAGAAGAGGTTCCGAATCGAGAGCAGTTCGAGAGGAACCGAGGAGGTCTCGCAATGAAAAGCATTCTTCGTGCACTGGCATTGAGCGGCGTCCTGGGATTGGGCGCGATGGCTGCGCAGGCTCAGGTTCGAATCGGCGTCGGCGTTGGCGTCGGCCCGATGGTCGTGGCGGCGGTTCCTCCCTGCCCGGGTGTGGGCTACATCTGGACCCCCGGCTACTACTACGGCAACGTCTGGATGCCGGGACGCTGGATGTATCGGGGCGGCGGCTATGTGGGCGCCTATTCCGGCGGATATCACGGCGGCTACTACGCGCGCGGCTGGGATCATGACGGATATCGCGCCGATGGCTGGAACCACGGGCGAGACTTCCACGCGGATCATGGCGACTTCCACCGCAGGTAAGACGATGAGATGAAGGCCGCGTCCCCAAAAACCGGCCTGTGCGCACCCGTTGAGGCTCCCCGCCTCCGGGTGCGTTGCCATTTCAGGCTACAAAACCAGGCCATCCAGCCCGATCCGGAGTTATGCTCAAGGGAACCCGTTCCCTGCCCCCTGCGTATTGCTGATCTGGGAACTTTCCGGAGGCTTCTATGGCCGGGCTTATCGGTGTCGGGATTTATTTCCTGCCAGCCCTCATCGCGGTAGCGCGCCGCACACACAACGCCACGGGCATTTTCCTGCTCAATTTGTTCCTGGGGTGGACGGGCATTGGATGGATCATCGCTTTGCTGATGGCGATCTTCTCGGTGCCCTGGTATCCTTACCCGCCGCAGTGGCACTATCCGCCGCCCAGGCAGTGGTGATGGGCGGCCACCGCCCAGGGGGCCCCGCCCTGGCCGATGTGGCTGCAAACCTTCCGTTTTGATCCGGTTTTGAACGCTTGTATAGCCGCAACATTTTGCGGCGTCTAACGTTATTAGAGACAGCGTGGCGTTCCGGGTTCCGGAGGGCCGCGGTCAGACCGGAAAAGCGAGAGAATCGCAGCAAGCGGTCTGACGGGGAGGTTCGATCATGCGCGCTCTGCGCTCAGTTTTGTTCTTGGCATTGCTGGCGGCGGTACCCCTGGCGCTGGCCCGGCCAGCCCAGGCTCAGGTGGCCGTGGGCATCGGCATCGGTCCCGTGGTGGGCTATCCGGCCCCGTACGCGATCGGCGGACCACCGGCCTGCGAGTACGGCTACTACTCTTATTATCCCTATGCGTGCGCTCCTTATGGCTACTGGGGACCAGACTGGTTCGATAACGGGCTGTTTATCGGCGCCGGCCCATGGTTTGGCGGCTGGTACGGACGGCCCTGGGGCTGGGGTTACGGCCACATCGGGTACGGTTGGGGAGGCTGGGGTCGCGGCGGCTACGGCTATGGATATCGCGGCGGATACGGCTATCGTGGCGGCTACGGAAATCGCGGGTACGCGGGATTCCGGGGCGGCTATGCCGGCGGTTATCGCGGCGGCGCAGCAGGTGCTTATCGGGGTGGAGCCGTGGCTGGCTATCGTGGCGGCTATGCTGGCGGAGCCCGGGGCTATGCAGGTGGAGCCCGCGGCGGCTATAGCGGCGGATACCGCGGAGGCGCAGTAGGCGGCTTCCACGGTGGTGGTGGCGGATTCCATGGCGGCGGTGGCGGTCATGGTGGTGGCGGTGGCCATCGGTAATCCCCGCAGCAGCAGACAGAGCCCGCTCTTCGGAGCGGGCTTTTTGTTTTTCGGGTGAAGCCAAGCTGTATCGGGACATAGGAAGGGCCGGTCGTCCTGTCGAGGCACAGGAAGCAACCGCAGATTCTTCCCTTACCACCCCTAAACTGAAGAACGTTTGGGGCCCCGTGCGCTCAGAATGACATCCGCGATTATGCCAGGGACTTCAGGGACAGGAGATTAGCGCGGATCGGCGCGGAAGTCGCCGCGGGCGAGGGCCATCGCCATGGAGGCGATCTTCTGCGCGGCGTCGGGGTGAGCCAGAGAGCGGGCATTCCCGGCCATGGTGCGGAGACGGTTCGGATCGCCGAACAGGTCCACGAGGGTGCCCTGGAGCTGCTCCGGGGTGAGGTCGGGCTCGAGGAGGACGCGCGCAGCTCCGGCCTGGACCATGACTTCTGCATTGCGGCGCTGGTGGTCGTCGGCAGCCTGCGGAAACGGGACCAGCACGGCAGGCTTGCCGGCAGCGGCGAGCTCGGCCACGGTGGAGGCGCCGCTGCGGCAGAGGACCAGGTCGGCATCGGCAAAGCGGCGGGGCATGTCGTCGAGAAAGGCGGCCACCTGCCAGCGGTCGGGTGGCGCGCCGCTGGCCTGATAGGCGGCGAGAGTCGCATCGGCATGGCGGGCGCCGGCCTGGTGGAGGATGGTGAGGCCGGGGAGCCGGGTCAGCAGCGAGGCGGCGATTTTCGGCATCAGGCTGTTGAGCACGCGCGCGCCCTGGCTGCCGCCAAAGACGAGCAGGTGCGGCGGAGATCCGGCGGAACGCGCGGGGAGATGGAAGAAGTCGGCGCGGACGGGGATGCCGGTGAGGTGAGCTCGATGGAAATAGTGGGCGGCGGTCTCGAAGTTGACGGCGGCTGCATCGACCCAAGCGCCGACGAGGCGGTTCGCGAGGCCGGGCACGGCGTTCGGCTCGAAGGCGAGGGTGGGGATGCGCAGCAGGATGGCCGCGCCCATGACGGGACCCGACGCGTAGCCGCCGACGCCGATGACGACCGCGGGACGAAAGTGGTGGAGCAGACGCACGCACTGCCAGAAGCCGAGAGGCAGATCGACGAGGGTGCGGAGGCGCGTACCGAGGGAAACGTGATTGAACTGGCCGACGCGGATCAGGTCCAGGGGATAGCCGGCCTGGGGGACGAGGCGCGATTCGAGTCCGCGGGCGGTGCCGACGAAGAGGAGCTCCGCGTTATGGCGGGTGCGAAGCTGGTCGGCAATGGCCAGGGCGGGGATGATGTGGCCACCGGTACCGCCGCCGGCGATGAGGATGCGGGGCGCAACGTCAGACGGCATCGGGGACCTGCGCAGCGACGATCGCCACCGGGACCGAGAAGAGGATCGTGTTTGCTTCGCGGCGGGGCTCGACGTCCATCTGATCTTCGGTGAGTGCTTCCGCGAACATCGCGCGGAGACGATCTTTGTCGCGCTCGCCGCCGGGTGGATAGGAACGGGCGAGGAATGAATCGAGATCGAGGGCCAGACGAGTCTGCTCGACGCGGGGCTCGGGCAGACCGGCGGCGGTGAAGAGGGCGCGGAGTTCGTAGGGGGGCAGAGCACGGGTGTGGGAGGGATCGCGGAGCTTCTCCATGGCGTTGAAGCCGTCGGCTTTGGCGGCGGAGGGAGCGCTGTCGGCAACGACGATGCGGGCGCCGGGGCTGGCGACGCGGCGCATCTCGCGCAGGACGCGGAGCGGCTCAGGAAAATGGTGGAAGGCGAAGCGGCAGGTGACGACGTCGAAGGTGCCCGCGGCGTAGGGCATCGCGGTCACGTCGCCGAGGTCCCACTGCAGATTGGTGAGGCCCGCGTCAGCCTGGGTGGTGCGGGCCTGGTCGAGCATGGCCGGGGTGAGGTCGATGCCGGTGGCGTGGCGGACGTGCCGGGCCAGAGCGCAGGCGAGAACGCCGGGGCCGCAGGCGACGTCGAGAGCCGAGTCCGAAGGGCGGAGTTTGGCCAGCTGGAGAATCCGCTCGAGGATTTCTTCGTTGCGGGCGGCCGGGGAGTGCGCAAACTGCGCGGCCTGGCGCGTGAACTGATCGACAACCTCGGCGCGGTGGTCCATTGTGTGTTCAGAATGCTGGAAGACGGGCGATTCAGTCTACTTCCCGCGTGATGTTGAGCAGGACTCCCACGAGCACCAGCATGATGAAGAGCGAGGTTCCGCCATAGGAGACGAAGGGCAGGGTGATTCCCTTGGTGGGCACCAGGGCCAGCACCACGCTGATGTTGAAGAAGGCCTGAATGAGGATGGTCGCGGTGATGCCGAAGGCCAGGAAACGCGCGAAGGGATCGCGGGAGAGGATGGCCGCGCGCATGCCGCGATAGCCGATGAAGACAAACAGCCCGACAACGATCAGGGAGCCGATGAGGCCGAGTTCCTGGGCGATGTTGGCGAAGATGTAGTCGGTGTGCGGCTCGGGCAGGTAGAAGAGCTTGGCGGCGCCATCCATATAGCCCACGCCTTTGAAGCCTCCGGAGCCGACGGCAATGAGCGACTGCAGGATGTGGTAGCCCTTGCCCAGCGGGTCGGACTCGGGATTCAGAAAGGCGAGCAGCCGATCGCGGCGCCACGCCACGCGGAAGAGCATGAAGTAAAGCACGGGCGTAGAGGCCAGCGCGGCATAGGCGAGATATTTGAAGTTCATCCCGGCCAGCCAGAGCATGAGCGCCGTGACGCCGGCGCAGACGAGCGCCGTTCCCAGGTCGGGTTCTTTGAGAATGAGCGCGATGAAGATGAGGCTGGGCAGCGCGGCGGGGATGATGGTATTGCGGACGTCTTCCATGGCGTGCATGCGGTTCTGCAGGAACCATGCGAGGAAGAGAACCATTGAGGGCTTGGCAATCTCCGAGGGCTGGAAGGAGAGCATGCCGAGGCGAATCCAGCGATGGGTGTTGTGCGAGTCGCGCATGAGGAAGGCGGACAGCAGCAGGATGACGGTGATGCCGACGAAAGGAAAGACGACGCTGGGCCGGTTGTATTTGCGATAGTCCACGCGCATGAGCAGGGTCATGGCGGCGAGGCCGAAGGCCGCCCATAATGCCTGGCGGATGAGAAAGGTGTACGGCGAGCCGTAGCGCTCCCTGGCCATGACGGCCGAGGCGCTGAAGACCATGGCCAGGCCGATGACGACCAGGAACAGGGTGGCGCAGTACAGACCTTTGTCGACACCGACGCGTTTTGCCATAGACCTCGATTCGTCAGGAGTGGCTGAGGGCGGCCGCACCGCGCCGCGCCAGAACCGCTTCCTTAAACACGCGGCCCCGATGCTCGTAGTTCTCGAACTGATCGAAGCTGGAACAGGCCGGCGCCAGCAGAACCACCTCGCCGGGCTGCGCCGCGTTCCCCGCTCGCTTCACGGCTTCCTCCAGGGTGCCGGCGCTCACGATGGGGATTGCGCCTTCGATGTGGGTGTGAATCTTTTCCGCGGCGGCGCCGATGGTATACACGGCCTTCACGCGCTCCTGCAGCAGCGGACGCATTTGCCGGTAATCGGAATTCTTGTCCTTGCCGCCGAGGATGAGGTGAATCCCGCCGGGAAAAGCGGCGATGGCCTTCATGGTGGCGTCGACATTGGTTGCCTTGGAATCGTTGTAGTAGTCGACGGCGTTGATAGTGGCCACGAATTCGAGGCGATGCTCGACGGCTTTGAAGGCCATCACCG
>JBAUZR010000487.1:0-1811 GCA_049585375.1 Acidobacteriaceae bacterium | reverse complement strand
GTGGTATTCGCCTTTGGGGATGGACCAGGAGTCCTTTTTGGCCCAGAAGGGGCCACCGGGATGAATGAGGAAGACTTCAAGGCAGGGGGCAGCGCGGCGGTAGAGGAGGATTCCGGCGGATGTCCTGGGTGCGGGCATGGTTCAAGAGCAGGGTACAGGGTACAGCGTACAAGTTGAAGGGCGGGGGAGCAGACACAAGGGGCAGGCTTGCTATACATTGAACTGCTAGGTATTATGGCTGCGTGACGACGAGCCGGGAGAGCAATCCGAACTTTATGAACGGCGTGCCGGAGCTGCTGATCCTGCGGCTGCTCGAGGACGGGGAGATGTACGGGTATGAGATCGTGCGGGCGATCCGGGAGCGGACGGATGCGGTGGTGGCGGTGGGCGAGGGCGTGGTCTATCCGGTGCTGCACGCTCTGGAGCATGCGGGAGCGCTGAAGTCGCGGCGAAAGATGGTGGCGGGGCGGAGCCGGATCTACTACTCGGTAACGAAGGCGGGGACGCGGCGGCTGGCGGAGCTGGCGGGGCAATGGACGGCTTTGGCGGGGGCGATCCAGAAGACGCTGGCGGGAACGGGGACAGGAGGACGGTATGGCGAAGCAGTTTCATGAACTGCGGGAGCGGCTGCTGCGCGGAGGCGTGGCGCCCAGGCATGTGCGGCGGTATCTGACGGAGTTACGGGAGCACTGGGCGGATCTGACGGCGGAGGAGATGCGGGCGGGGCGGAGTCCTGCGGAGGCGGAGACGGCTGCGCTGGAAAGGCTGGGACGAGTGGAGGATCTGGCGCAGACGATGATTGCGCGGCGGGAGCTGCGGTCGTGGACGGCGCGGGCTCCGTGGGCGGTGCTGGGTGCGGGCCCGGTGGTGGCGATGGTGGGCGGATGGGCGGTGGCGCTGGGGATTTTGTGGACGGGGTGGACGTGGTTTCTGCAGGGGAGGCCGACGCCATTTGTTCCGGTCCATGGATTTGCCATGGTGTATTTCGGTGTCGGGCGGATGCTGTATTACGGGGCGCCGCTGCTGGCGGGGTGGGGCATTGTGCTGCTGGCCGGACGGCAGCGAGTCCGGGCGGCGTGGCCGGTAATGGCGGGCGCGATTCTGGTGGCGCTGCTGGGGGCGACGGGTGACGTGGATGTGCGTCCGCCGGCGGTGCCAGGGCAGGCGGGGGATGTGGGAATCCGGTTTTACCCTCTGCCCGCGCAGATGGGGGATGCGGCGGTGCATGCGATGGTGCTGCTGACGCTGGTCGTCCTTCCTTATCTGGTGTGGCGATGGATGGCGCTGCGGAGTGCGGTGGAGGGGGAGTAGAGCGGCATCCAACTCCGGGAGTTGGTAAACTCGGAAATCCGGAGGATGGACGAATCGCCATGAAGGTTATGACGAATGGAATGCGAGGAGCCGCCGCGATCGCGCTGGCGGCGCTGGCGCTGGCTCCGGCCAGCTTTGCTAAGGACAAGACAGAGAATCAGGAACCGCAGGCGTGGGGGATGCAGTCGGGAAACTCGGGGTGCGTCATCTTCAAGGAGTCTGAGGAGACGTCGTCGGAGATGGCGCCGAGCGGCGGCGGGTTTACGACGCACACGGTGAAGGTTCTGGAAGTAGTGGACTCGATCAACGCGAAGCTGCCGCACAAGAAATACAGCGAGACGCGGGATGATCTTGATGCGCTGCTGAAGCAGTCGATGGCCGATCACCTGAAGTATGTGAAGATTCCGAAGAAGTACTCGCCGGAAGAGCTGGATAAGGCGAAGGGGATGTGCTCGGGGCAGTGAGTCAGAGTTTAAGGATTAGGGATCTGGGAGTTGAGT
>JBAUZR010000486.1:0-7338 GCA_049585375.1 Acidobacteriaceae bacterium | reverse complement strand
GCTCATCACCATGCCCGGCGTGCAGAAGCCGCACTGCATGGCATCGTGTTTCACGAAGGCTGCCTGCAGAGGATGCAGATCGCCTTCCGGCGCAATGCCTTCGATCGTGGTGATGTGGTGGCCGACGGCATCGATGGCCAGGGTCATGCAGCTGTTCACCGGCATCTTGTCCAGCCACACCGTGCAGCCGGAACAGACGCCGCGGTCGCACACGATCTTTGTGCCGGTCATGCCGAGGTGGATGCGCAGCGCTTCGGCCAGCGTGGTGCGCGGCTCGATCTCGATGGTATGTTCGCTGCCGTTGACCTGCAGGCGCACCGGAACCGGCCCCGGGCCGAGTTCGGTGACACCCGGAGTATCTGCGGCTCTGGCTTCGGCGGTGAAACCCTGGACGCCTTCCAGCAGAGCGGTGCCCGCCGCTGTGAGGCCCGCGCCTTTCAGAAAGCCGCGGCGAGTGATGCCGTTACGGGGGGCGTCAGCCAGAGGGTCCGGCGACGTGGAATGGGGCGTTTCGCGATCCGCCATGGGTGCTGCTCCCGGCCGCCTCCGCATGTAGCGCGAGCGGCGGCTCTGTTCAGGTGCTGAAGGCTCAATATAGCGCCGCCGGGGTTACTGAGTAAACCGTGGGCGATGCGGCCGAGCGCAATAGCCAGTCCTTCCGCATGCGTTGGACCCGACATGACCGCTCATCGCAAGCGAGGCTCGTCCGGTTCATCGAAAGAGTGATGGCGCGGAAAAAGTGTCTTTATACCGGGGCCATTTTTACGTTTTAACCGTCGATAGAGTTGAACCGTTTCAGGTCCTGGTACACAATGGTTTACTAACCAGACCGGAAACCGGCCCCCATACAGAAGCGAACAGCCGTAAAAAGATCAGCCGGGTTCATACACCGGCACAGGACGACCCTTTTGGAGGAACAGTGAACAAGCGTGCCCTCGCAGTTTCTGCGTTCGTCATTTCCCTTGTGCTCAGCCTTACCGCCGTCGCTCAGGTCGCCACGACCTCGCTGCGCGGCCTGGTGAAAGATCCAAGTGGCGCCGTTGTTCCTGGCGCTAAGATCACGCTGACCAACGGGGCGAACGGACAGACGGTCAGCGCCACGTCGAATGCGGCGGGCGAATATACGTTCCCGCAGATTCAGCCGGCGCGATACACGATCAAAGTGACCGCTCAGGGCTTTGGCGATCAGAGCAAGTCTGCCGAGCTGCTGGTGAACCAGCCGGCCACCATTGATTTCACGATGACGATGCAGTCACTCTCCCAGGTGGTGAACGTCAGCGCTGAGGCGGAGACGCTCAATACGACGGACGCGTCGCTGGGCAATTCCATGGGCAATACTCTGATCCAGGCGCTGCCCAGCGAAACGCGCAACGTGCCCGACCTGCTCTCGCTGCAGCCGGGCGTGCTGTACCTGCCCTCCGGCTCCAATGGGGTGGGGGCGGCCTCGGAACTGAATCCCATGGGCGACAGCCGCAGCGGCGCCGTGAACGGCGTGCGTTCCGACCAGGGCAACGTGACGGTGGACGGCGTTGACGACAACGATCAGATCTACGGATACGCCTTTACCGGGGTGCTGCGTGAAACCCAGGACTCGGTAGAGGAGTTCCGCGTGGCGACGTCGAACACCAACGCGGATGAAGGACGCTCCGCCGGCGCGCAGGTGAGTCTGATCACCAAATCCGGAACGAATAAGTTCCATGGCGCGGCGTATGAATACAACCGTCCCACGATGACCGTCTCCAACAACTACTTCAACAAGCAGTCGGAACTGTCCAGCGGCCAGGCCAACGTCGCGCCCAAGCTGATTCGCAATATCTTCGGGGCGGATCTGGGTGGTCCCATCTTCAAGGACAAGCTGTTCTTTTTCGGCAACTATGAAGGAACCCGTCAGGCCGAGGATCAGGAGGTGATCCGCACGGTCGCGACGTCGTCGTATCTGGCCGGCAACCTCACTTACCTCGGCGATGACGCCTCCGGCAATGTGGTTCCGGTGACTCTGTCCCCGGGGCAGGTCGCCACGCTGGATAACGGCTGCATCGCAGCCGGGGGATGCGAAAACGCCCAATACACAGCTGGTCCCGGTCCCAATCAGAATGCACTGGCCTACTTTGCCTCAGAACCGGCTGCGAACGGCATCCTGGAAGGTGACGGCTACAACACCGGCTCGTTTGCCTTCTCCTCGCCGAATCCTCTGAGCGAAAATACCAGCATCGTCAGGCTGGACTGGACGCCCAGCAACAAGCACCGGATTTTCGTTCGGGGCGGCCTGCAGAAGGACAAGACCGACGGCATCGAGCAGTTTCCGGGACAGGGTCCGAGTTACGTTTTTGAAGACAACACGAAAGGCATCGTGGCCGGCGACACATGGTCCATTACGCCTAACGTCGTGAATGATCTGCGCTACGGCTACGTTCGCCAGGGGAACAGCAACCGCGGCGTCGGCACGGGCGATTATGTGGATTTCCGTTTCATGGATACGGCCACGGCGGAAACCCGCACCACTCTGGCTACGGTGCCGGTCAACAACATTGTGGACAACTTCAACTGGAATCATGGGAAGCATGATTTCCAGTTCGGAGCTAACTGGCGGCTGGTGGACCAAAACCGTATCTCGGACGCAGTCTCCTACAACAGCGCCAGTTCCAACCCATACTGGCTGGGCGGCAATCCGCCCGACCCCAATGCGATCCTCGGTTTGCCTCCGGTCGACAGCGGCTTCGGTAACTCTTATGTGATCGCCTATGCCAATCTCATCGGTACCGTTCCCTCCGTGACCAATGAGTACAACTACCAGCTGACCAGCGCCACATCCGGAACCCTGCTTGCCGACGGGACATCGCTGGTGCGCCACTTCAGGGCCAACGAGTTCGAGTACTACCTCCAGGATGCCTGGAAACCCCTGCCGAATGTCACGATCACTTTCGGCGTGCGCCACACCCTTCTGCAGACTCCGTATGAGACCAGCGGGCAGGAAGTCACGCCGACCATCGACACCGATACCTGGTATAAACAGCGCGAGAGCGCGGCCCTGCAGGGACAGATTTATGAGCCGCTGCTCACGTTTGCCCCGGCCGGAAAGTACTACGGCAAACAGGGCTTCTATCCGATGTCGAACGACAATATCGCGCCGCGGTTCGCTGTTGCCTACGCTCCCACTCCGAACACCACTATCCGCGTGGGCGCCGGAATGTATTACGAGCACTTCGGCGAATCTCTGGTCAATATCTTCGATCAGAATGGATCCTTCGGCCTGAGCGGCGCCGTGACGAATGCCGCCGGCAACTATGGGTTTGAAGATTCGCCGCGTTTTACCGGCCGGCGGACTCTCCCCTTCAGCAACGGAGCGGGCGCCTCGCCGCAGACCTATCCGTACACTCCCCCCTTCGATCCGGTAGAAGGGTTTGCGATTACCTGGGGACTCGACAGCAAGATGAAGACCCCCTACACAGAGGCATTCAACCTCTCATTGCAGCATCAGTTCCCAAAGGGCTTTACCCTGGAAACGGATTACGTGGGCACGCTCGGACGGCACCTGATCCAGAGCCTCGACCTGACGGAGCCGGTGGATTATATCGATCCTGCCGGAGGCGGTGACTACTACCACGCCGCGGGCCAGCTCTCCAAACTCGTGGATCAGAACGGCGGCAATTACGGTGTGACTTCGAGCGGGAACGGCAGCGTCGTGAATGTCCCGGCAATCCAATATTTCGAAGACGTATTCCCGTGGATGGCCGGTTATGACTATGCCGGGGAAAGCGCGACGCAGGCCATCTACAACAATGAATGGGCTCCATACCGCTCCAACCTGGGCGCGACCACGGCTCTGGCGGACCTCGACTTCTACGGTCCGGCCTCCTCGGGCTACGGTTTCTATCCGGCGCCGGCGAACTGGGTTCCGCACTTCTGGCAGAGCCAGTTCTCGTCGCTTTACGCGCTGTCGGCCATAGGGATGAGCTACTACAACGCTCTGCAGGTCAGCGTGCACCATCCCACCAGCCATGGCCTGGAGATGGATCTCAGCTACACGTTTTCACGCTCCATCGACGAAGGATCGGATGCGGAACGCAGCACCGAGAACAGCGTCAGCACGGCTCTCAGCAGCATCATCAACACGTGGAAGCCGCAGCTCAACCGCGCCGTCTCCGATTTCGACACAACCCATCTGCTCACGGTGAACGGCTACTATGAGATGCCGTTTGGCCGGGGGCGCCAGTTTGGCGGCGATATGAATAAGGTCGCCGATATCTTCGTCGGGGGATGGCAGCTCACCGGGCTCAGCCGCACCACGAGCGGCCTGCCGTTTTCACTCTTTGAGCCGGGCTGGACGACTGACTGGCAGCAGGAAGGCTTCGGCATCGTCACCGGCAATCTGAAGACGCACCGCCACTTCGATTCCTCCGGCAACCCGCTGTACTTCGACAATCCCAGCGCGATCAACAGCGGCGTCCTCACCGGATCGCCGATTCGCCTGCCCTATCCGGGCGAGACCGGCGAGCGCAACTTCTTCCGGGGCGACGGCTATTTCGATATCGATGCCGGCCTGAACAAGACCTGGAAGATTCGCGAATACGGTGCGCTGAAGTTCGACTGGGAGACGTTTAACGTGACGAACACAGTCCGCTTCGATCCCGAATCCATCGGGTCGCAATTGACCAGCAGCAATCTGGGTTACGCCAGTTCGCTGCTGACCACGCCGCGCCGCATGCAGTTCGCACTGCGGTTCGACTTCTAGCCACAGCGTGAATCTGAGCGCCGGGGATTGCACATCTCCGGCGCCTTTTCTTTTACTGCCGGGGAGGAGTTTCGCAGCAGTGCGCGCCCGGTTTCAATTTATCGTCCCGAATGTGATACCACTACTCGGTCCATCACAGTTCAAGCCGGCGTGTGCGGAAGTGCCGGGCCCATGCACGCCGAATTCAGAAAGGATCTGGAACACCGATGCGCAAGCGCTGCCTGCTGGTCCTCTTCGCGACAATCCTCGCCACTTCTGCCGCGGTGCGGGCGCAGGTGCCCACGCCCGCTTCAGTACTGGGCCATACGCCGGGAGACGATTATTACCTGGCCAATTACGAGGAGGAGATTCACTACTTCCACGAGCTGGCGGCGCATTCGGATCGCATCAGGATGATTACCGTCGGCAAGTCGTCCGAGGGCCGCGATATTGAAGTGGCGCTGATCTCCTCACCGCAGAATCTGGCGAAGATCGACGATGACAGGGCGGTGGCCGTGCGGCTGGCGACCGACCAGGGACTGGATGACGCGCAGGCAAGGGAACTGGCGCACAATACGCCCGTGATCGTGCACATTGACGGAGGCCTGCACGCCAACGAAGTCGCCGGGCCGCAGCACTCGATCGCGCTGGCCTATAAGCTTCTTTCCGCGCAGAACGATCCGGAAATTGACACCATTCTCAACAACGTCATCCTGATGCTGTGGCCGACCCTCAATCCCGACGGCCAGGACATGGTGGTTTCCTGGTATCGGAAGAATCTGGGAACGCGTTTCGAAGTGAGCCCTATGCCTTGGCTCTTTCAGGAATACGTCGGTCACGACAACAACCGCGACGGCTACATGCTCAACATGAAGGAGTCGCAGGTAGTCGCGAAGACCGAGATTGAGTGGGCGCCGGAGATTTTTTATTGCCAGCATCAAACCGCGCCGTTTCCGGCCCGCATCTGGATTCCACCGTTCAGCGATCCCATCTCTTCCAACATCAGCCCCTATGTGCGCAGCTGGTTCAACGTGGTCGGCACCGACATGACCGCGTGGCTCGACGCGCACCAGATGCCGGGGGCGATCAGCGAATCGCGCTTTGACAACTGGTATCCCGGCTTTGTCGATTACGCCGGATCGTTCCGCAATGAGATCTCGTTCTTTACGGAGACGGCGCTCTATCGATACGCGACGCCGCGCTTCTACACCGTCGATGAGTTTCCGAAAGACATGCAGGACCTGAAGGCCCTGACCATGTACACCACGCCCTGGCAGGGCGGATGGTGGCGGCTGAAAGATGCCGTGGACTACATGGTCGCTGCCTCCATGTCCGTGCTGGACACATCGGCTCGCTATCGCGAGACGCTGCTCTACAACCGCTATCAGGCGGCGCGCGACAACATCCAACGCTACGAGCAGGGACCGCCGTTTGCCTACGTGATTCCCAGCGTGCAGGCCGACGCGCCCGAGGGCGAGCTGCTGGCGCACATCATGCAGGAGAACGGAATCCAGATCCGCGAATCGGAGACTGGCTTCCGCGCCAACGATCGCGATTATCCGGCCGGCTCGTGGGTGATCCTGATGAATCAGCCCTACAGCTCCATGGCCAAGGAACTTTTCGAGGTGCAGCGTTATCCCCAGGCCTTGTTCCAGGAGAGCAACAAGCCCGTGGACCTGCCCTACGACGTGACCGGGTGGACTCTGCCGCTGCAGATGGGCGTGCGCGTCGATACCATCTCCGATCCGCTGACGCCCGATGAGCTGTCGCATTTGAAGACGGTGGAGACACTCGACGGACCGGCAACGGAGGTGCAGGGAAGCGGAGCCAGCTTCATCGTAAGCCACCAGTCCAACGAGAGCTTCCGCCTGATGAACGACGTGCTGGCGGCGGGAGGAACGGTGTCCTTCGACCCGGACGCGGTGAAGACGCCTGAAGGGATGGAGAAGGGCGCCATCGTGGTCGGCGGGGTGAGCCGCGCCAACATCGGCGACTTGTCGAAGAAATACGGGCTCTCTGTGCTGGCCGCGGAAAAGGCTCCGGAGCATCTCATCGCGGTCCACAAGGCGCGTGTCGGCCTCTATCGGCCCTGGGATCCTTCGATCGACGAAGGGTGGACGCGCTGGATTCTGGAACAGTATGGATTCAAACCCGTCAGCTTGTACAACGCGGACATGCGCGCAGGTGGCCTGCGCGATCGCGTGGATGTGATCATTCTGCCGGACATGCGGAAGGAGCAGCTCCTCGAGGGCTTCCGCGACGGCATCGTGCCCGGCCAGTACGCGGGCGGCCTGGGCGAAGACGGGTTGGACAACCTGCGCGACTTCGTTCGCAGGGGAGGGACTCTGGTGGCCTTCAATCAGACAGCGGCGACGCTGGTGCCGCTGCTCTCTCTGCCGGTTTCGAACGCGCTGGAAGGACTGAAACCTGACAAGTTTTTCTGCTCCGGCGCGCTGCTGCGGGTCGAAGTCGGCGGCGACCGCCCCGCAACCTGGGGATTGCCGAGCGAGCCGGTGGTGATGTTTGAAAACGGCCCCGCCTTCACCACGAAGCCCGGTTTCCACGGCGCTGTCCTCGCCCGTTATCCAAACGACAGCAATCCGCTGGAAAGCGGCCTGTTGCTGCAT
>JBAUZR010000485.1:0-6129 GCA_049585375.1 Acidobacteriaceae bacterium | reverse complement strand
GGACCAGTCTCCCTGCGCCCCCTGCCGGTTTCTCAGTCGTCAGCCCATCGTCGACGCCCAGGGCCGCCTCTTCGGATATGAGCTGTTCCTTCGCCCCGCAGAAGCGGACCGCTGCGATCCCGAACTGGCCACCCGCGAGGCGGTCGACCACTGGCTCATGCTCGCTCCGGAGCCCAACCAGGGCTGCGTCTTCATTCCATGCACCTCCGCGGCTCTCGCGGAAGGTCTGGTCACGCTCCTTCCCGCGGAAAGCACTGTCCTCAAAATCGATACAGGTGACGCCCCGGACGCCCGTCTCCTCCAAACATGTCTCAGCCTGAGACAACTGGGCTATCGCTTCGCCCTCGACGCCGCCTTCGTCTCCCGCACCGGCCACGCGTCCCTGCTGCAGCTCGCCGACTTCATTCACATCGACTTTCACACCCTGGATTTTGCCGATCGACGCGCCACTTATGCCGCAGCCGCCGGAACTTCCGCCCGATTGATCGCCCGCAACATTGAAAACGACATCCAGATGCGCATCGCCCGCTCGGAAGGGTGTTCTCTCTTTCAGGGATACTTCTTCGCGCAGCCGGTTCTTGTCTCCTCTCGCCCGGTGCCTCAGAATCACCTCGTCTATCTCCGGCTCCTCGCCGTGCTGCATGAGGTGCCCACTGACCTGCGCAAAGTCGAGAAGCTGATCTCCGGGGACGCCACCCTCTGTTACAGGGTCCTGCGGCTCGCCAATTCCGCCATGCAGGGACATGCCAGTCCCGTCACCACCGTCCGCGAGGCCCTGCTCATGGTTGGCGAAGACTCGATTCGCAAAATCGCTACCGTGGCGATCGCCGGCGCCCTGGCCGGCGATCGTTCCGCCACTCTGGCGTCCATGGCTCTCTCTCGCGCCCATTTCTGTCAGTTTCTGGCGCCATCCATCTCCGAGCTGCCGCCCCGGATGTATCTGCTGGGCATGATCTCCATGCTCGATGTCCTCCTCGAAACCCCTCTGAGCCGCATCCTGCAAACGCTGCCCATCAGCTCCGAGATGAAAGCCGCCCTCACCGGAGATGAAAGCGGTCCCGGCCGGATTCTCCTCCTGGTGCGCTGCCTCGAGTCCTGCGACTGGCAGCGATGCCAGGAAACCCGGCGCCTGCTCGGCCTCGAAGAGGGCTTCATCGCCTCCACTTATGTGCAGGCGCTGCGCAACGCCTCCGCCATGATGCGGGAGATGTCTTTTCCCCTGTAACTCCAGCGTTTCTGCTGCGTATCCGCCCGGGTACGCTTTCCGTATCCCCGCTGACGGCGGCTCTCTATAATCGACTCGCATGGCCAGCCTGCGCACCGCCAAACGATTCGTGTTTCCGCTGCTCGGGCTGTGGGTGCTCCTCTACGCCTCTTTCTCCATGGTCAAGCCTCCGCTGCTCGACGGCTCCGATGCCCTGAACGCCGAGATTGCCCGTGAAATGCTGACCGCCGGCCATTGGATTACCCCCTGGGCGAACGGCTTCCGCTACGCCCACCACGCACCCCTCCTCTACTGGACCATCGCCTGGAGTTTCGGACTCTTCGGGGTCAGCGACTGGGCCGCCCGCCTGCCCGTCGCCCTCGCCACGCTCGCCCTGTTCACCGCCACCTTTTCCCTGGGCCGTCGCATCTTCCATACTCCCGCCGCTGCCTTCTACGCCGCTCTGGCGCTGATGACCTCCTACGGCGTCTTCCTCTTCGGCCACCTTCTCCTGCGCGATGTCTTTCTTTGTCTCTGGACCACCCTCGCCATCAATTGCTTCTGGCGCTCGCTCGAACAGAAGCAGCATCAGCTGGGAACGGCCATGGGGTTCGGCGCCTGTTGCGCCCTCGGCGTGCTCACCCAGGGTGTGGCCGGAGTTCTGTTCCCGCTCGTTGTTGTCTTTCTCTATCTGCTGATGACCCGTCAGTTGCGTCACTTCCTTCACTGGCATCCCATTCTGGCCATCCTTGCCTTCTTCGTGATTGTTCTGCCGTGGCATATCGCCGCGCGGATTGATTCCGGTCATCTGCGCCTCGGCACCCTCATGCCGGCCATGCAGGGTGGCCGCGTTCCCCTCTTCGTCTTCTGGCCCCTCCTTCTGCTCTGGATCGTCCCCTGGTGCGTCTTTTCGATCCGCGCTCTCCGCATCGGCGCCTCGCCTCAGCCCGATCGCCGCCGCCAGGCACGCCTCCTTTGTCTCCTCTGGATCTGCACCGTCCTCGTCTTCTTCAGCTTTACCGCCCGCCAGGAATTCAACCTGATCTCCGCTTTGCCGCCCATGGCTCTGCTCGCCGGCGGCTGGCTCGCCGAAGACGAATCGCTCCCTCACCACCAGGGCCGCATCGCCGCCGTCATCCTCTTCTGCATCGGCATGGCCGCCGCCGCATTCGTCGGCTATTTGCTCTTCGCCGCACAGCGCCCCGCGCCTGGCGTGGACATCGCCACTCTCCTGCGGCCCAATCCCGGCTCCCATACTGTCTTCTTCGGCTATCTCTTCGACCTCACTCTGCCCGCCATGGGCGCCTTCAGAGTCCCGCTCTGGATCGCTTTCGTCGCTCTCCTGGTCGGCGTCTCCGGCGGCCTCCTCTTCCGCCTGCGCGACAAAGCACGGCTGGCCAACTGCTTTCTGGCCGGTATGATCGTCGCCATTCTCATCGCCGCGCATCTCGCCCTCAATACCTTCTCTCCCGTGCTCTCCTCGCAGATCCTCGCGGAAGCCATCAAGCCTGAAGTGCGTCCCGCCGATGCCGTCATCGTCAACGGTCCCTTCGAGGGGGCCTCTTCGCTGGCCTTTTATCTCGAACGCCAGTTGCTGATCCTCAGGGGTCCTGAAGCCGCGCCCAGCCCGGGCTCCGGGGTCTCCGCCAATCCTTCGATCTTTATTGGTTCCTCCGACCTGGCGACCCTCTGGAGTGGAACCGCCCGCGTCTGGCTTTGGTCGCCGGCCGAGACCCTGCCCAGCCTTCCCAGCCCGGTCTACATCATCGGCCGCAGCGGCGGCAAGGTGATCGTCAGCAATCAGCCCAACACCGGCGGCGCCAGCTTCTGAGAACCCCTCTCCTGTTCCCGCTTGGGTGGATTCACGACAGCAATCGCGGGCGGAAATCCATCGAAAGGTGGTTGTCTCCGAGCCGCCGTTCCTGCATGCTGGCCAGACCAATGCTCAAAGCCTCCGCAGGCCTCCTCAGCGCCCTTGCCCTGGTTTCGGTTGCCGCTGCCCAGTCCTCTTCCCCATCGCCGGCCCCCGCCGGTCATCCTGTCACCTTCGCGATCTATGAGCGCGCCCGTCAGGATAATTGGCAGTGGTTTGCCGCCCCACCCTCCTCGAACACTTACCCCTATCTTCAGTCGTTGCTGCGCATCGCTGTGGCGCAGCGCGTTCGCCGCTGGGACTGGGAGCTTGAGCTTGCCCAGCCCGCAGTTCTCGGGCTGCCTGACGACGCCGTCTCTCCAGTCTCCGCACAGGGACAACTCGGCCTCGGCGGCACCTACTACGCTTCCAGCGGCAACAATACCGAACCCGCCGCTGCCTTTCTCAAGCAGGGCTTCCTCCGCTATCGCTTCGGTGACGACAAGAGCCTCCGCCTCGGCCGCTTCGAATTCTTCGGCGGCGTCGAAACCCATCCCAAAGATTCCACCGTGGCCTGGCTGCAGACCAATCGCGTCCAGCAGCGCCTGATCGGCAATTTCGGATTTGCGAACGCCCAGCGCAGCTTCGATGGCGTTGACGCCCACATTGGGTCCGGCAACTGGGATTTGACCGCCATGGCCGCGCGCGCCGACCAGGGTGTCTTCAACATGAACGGCAATCCCGAGCTCAACGTCGACACGCAGTACCTGGCCTTCACCCGAAGCGCCGCCCACGGTCGCGTTCTTGCCCGCGCCTTCGCCATCGGCTATCACGACGGCCGCACCGGCGTCACCAAAACCGACAACCGTCCCCTGGCCGTTCGGCAGGCTGATCACAAAAACATCAGGCTCGGTACCTGGGGCGGCAGTTTAATCGCCACCCAACCCGCCGGCCCCGGTGCATTTGAGTTTGTCTTCTGGGGCGCCCTGCAAAACGGCGCCTGGGGGACCGAGAGCGACAGCGCTGGTGCTGCGGCTGTCGAAGGTGGCTATCGCCTCACCCAGATCCGCTCCGTGCCCTGGCTGCACGGCGGCTGGTGGCGAGCTTCGGGAGACAACAATCCCTCCGACAACAAAAACACCACCTTCAACCAGCTCCTTCCCACGCCCCGGGTTTACGCGCGCCTGCCGTTCTACAACCTCATGAACAATACGGACAGCTTCGTCCAGCTCGTCGACGATCCCGCGAAGAAGCTGGAGCTGCGCAGCGACCTTCACTGGATCGACCTTACCTCCGGCCATGACCTCTGGTACCTGGGCGGCGGAGCCTACGATAACAAGGTCTTCGGTTTCACCGGCCGCCCCGCTAACGGGCAGACCTCCTTCGCTTCCGTCGCCGATATCAGCTCCGACTGGCAGACTACTGCCCACCTCGCCGTCAACCTTTATTACGGACACGGCTGGGGCAAGCGCGTCGTCTCCGCCATCTATCCCACCGGGCCGAACATCCAGTTCGGCTACGCCGAGCTCGTCTGGCGCTGGGGCCGTAACTTCGGGGCAGGGAACAACCCATAGCGAGCCGCGGTTGACCCTGCCCCCGACTCCCGATAAACTAAATTGGTTTGGCGATTCTGCCCGTCCCGTGTGTCTTCGGGACCTCCCGGCGGGTTGGCCCGCTGGCGAGAAGCAAGGGATTCCGCCCAGCTCAGATTTTCAGGCGCGTTCGTCCTGCCCGGGGTATTTGTCCCGGCCACGCCGAATGCCGGAGGCATTATGTACGCGGTCATCCGCACTGGTGGGAAACAATATCGGGTCGCTCCCGGCGACGTGGTGAAGGTCGAAAGCCTCACCGCCGGCGACGACGGCTCCGTCGAATTCAGCGATGTTCTGGCCTTTTCCGGCGACTCCGGTTCCCTCGTCAAGCCGCAATCCGCAAAGGTTCTCGCCACCGTGGTCGGCGAAGGACGCGGCGACAAGATCCTGGTCTTCCACTTCAAGCGCAAGAAGCAGTACAAGAAGCTCCAGGGACACCGCCAGGGCTTTACCCAGATTCGCATCAGCGAGATTCAGGTCGACGGCAATCGCTACACGGCCTGAACACGGCGACTCCGACAAAGGAACAGGATATGGCACACAAAAAAGGCTTAGGCAGCTCCAAGAACGGCCGCGATTCCAATGCTCAGCGGCTTGGCGTTAAGATCTTCGCCGGTCAGGTGGTCACCGGCGGCTCCATCATCGTTCGTCAGCGCGGCACAAAGCTCAAGCCTGGCCTGAATGTTGGCCGTGGCAGCGACGACACCCTCTTCGCCAAAGTGGACGGCCGCGTGAAGTTCATCGACCGCGGACGCACCGGGCGCTATGTCGCTGTGGAACCCGTCGCCGCCGAATAATTGAGCCTTCGTCTCTCCAGGCCGGACTCTCCTGAGTCCGGCCTTTTCCATTGCTGCCCCGGTCGCTGCATCTGCGCCTGCGCTGCCAAAAGCAAAAAGCCCCGGATGCCCCGGGGCTTTTTGAAGCAGGCTGCTTCTCAGTGAGAGACAATCACGGGATTCTTGGCCAGCACGCGGTCCACAACGCCTTCGATGTCCTGGAGGAAGAAGCCTGTTGGCGCGCCCGCCACGACCGGCTGCGAAAGCTGCCCCAGTCCCTTGGCCAGCGAGTTCCACCGCGCCAGCATCGATTGCGGAGGCAGCACCACCATCTTCCGCTCGACCGCCGGCTCAGGCACCAGGAAGTACACCGACCATGAGACGAGGACGATTGTCGTCGCCACCTGCAGCCCCAGAGCGGCTGTCGATGTCAGGCCAGGGTAGCGAGAGGACAGAGCGGTGAACACCAGATCGGCGCCGGCCTGCAACCCAAACCCAAGTCCGATCCCGAAGAGACGGCTGCGAAACGAACGGCCCAGTGCATGGATCGATAATGCGAGAAAGGCCAGCAGGCAGAGTTCCATCACGCTCACGCATCGCGCGGTCTGCAGGCAGATGATCGCGAGCCGGTCCGTACCGCCTTCCATCATTGCATCCGGCAGCGCAATGGCTCCCACGCAAACGACCGCTGAAACAATGCTGACC